>NZ_BCBD01000100.1:0-19997 GCF_001320345.1 Pseudomonas sp. NBRC 111127
GGCTTGCAGGGCTGTGTCAGCACCGATCGCCGCTGCCCAGCCGGCCAGCTGCGGCAGGTCGATGCTGGAATGGCGGCTGTGCAGGTCCATGTGCCCGGCAGCCAGCTTGCTGATCTTGCCAAAGCCGCCGCACAAGGTCAGGCGCGGCACCGGCACCTTGCGCAGGTGCTTGAGCACCGCGCCGACGAAGTCGCCCATTTCGATCAGGGCGATTTCCGGCAGGCCGTAGACACGGCGCATGGTGTCTTCACTGGCGTTGCCGGTGCAGGCGGCGATGTGGGTGTAGCCGTTGGTGTGAGCCACGTCGATGCCCTGGTGGATCGACGCTATATAGGCAGCGCAGGAGAATGGCCGCACGATACCGCTGGTGCCGAGGATCGACAGGCCGCCGAGGATGCCCAGGCGCGGATTCATGGTCTTCAGCGCCAGCTGTTCACCGCCCTGCACGTTGACCGTGACCTCGAAGCCGCCAGGGTAGCCACACTCATCGGCCAGGCGCTGCAGGTGCTCGCTGATCATGCGTCGGGGCACCGGGTTGATGGCAGGTTCACCGACCGCCAGCACCAGCCCCGGGCGGGTCACGGTGCCGACGCCGCTGCCAGCGACAAAACGCACGCCCGGTTCGCCCAGCAGGCGCACCCGGGTGTACAGCAGCGCACCATGAGTCACGTCGGGATCATCGCCGGCATCCTTGACGGTCCCGGCTTCGGCGCATTCGCCCACCAGGCGACAGAATTCCAGGCGCATTTGCACCACCTTGCCTTTGGGCAGGGTGATAGCCACGGCGTCGTCACGCTGCCCGGTGAGCAACAGCTTGGCTGCCGCCAGGCTGGTGGCGGTGGCGCAACTGCCGGTGGTCAGGCCGCTGCGCAGTGGGGCGGGCTGTTCGCGGGTTTCTTCACGCATCGACGGGTTTCTGCACTTCCAGCAGGGTGATCGGCAGCGCCTGGCGCCAGGTGTCGAACGCGCCCAGTGGCTGGGCATGGGCGACATGCACGCGGGTCAGTTCGCCGCCGTGCTGTTGGCGAAAATGCGCCAAGGCCAGTTCGCTTTGCAGGGTCACCGCATTGGCCACCAGGCGCCCGCCAGGGCGCAGGCTGGCCCAGCACAGGTCGAGCACCCCTTCGCGGGTGACGCCGCCGCCGATGAAAATGGCATCGGGCGGCTCCAGCCCATGCAACGCTGCCGGCGCCTTGCCGCGAACCAGCTGCAGGCCGGGAACACCCAGCGCATCGCGGTTATGTTCGATGAAGCCCTGGCGGCCTTCGTCGGCCTCGATGGCCAGGGCGCGGCAGGCCGGGTGGGCGCGCATCCATTCGATACCGATCGAGCCGCAGCCAGCACCCACGTCCCACAGCAGCTCGCCTGGCTGCGGTGCCAGGCGCGCCAGGGTCATGGCGCGGACATCGCGCTTGGTCAGTTGGCCGTCGTGGCGAAAGGCGCTGTCGGGCAGCCCGGCCAGGCGATGGTGACGGGGGGCGTGGGGCGTGGCCTGGCAGTCGATGGCCACCAGGTTGAGTGCAGCGATATCGGTGTGCGGCCAGTCCTGGGCAGTGCCGACCAGCATGCGTTCGGCTTCGCCACCGAGGTGCTCGAACACCTGCAGGCGGCTGAGCCCGAAGCCACGTTCGCAGAGCAGTGCAGCGATGGCCGCCGGGCTGTCGCCATCGTTGCTCAGCACCAGCAGGCGCAGGCCGCTGTACAGGTGGGCGTTGAGGGCAGCCAGCGGCCGCGCCACCAGTGACACCACGTGCAGGTCCTGCAGTGGCCAGCCCAGGCGGGCCGCTGCCAGGGCGCAGGAGGAGGGCATCGACAGCACGCGCATTTCGGCCGCGGGCACCAGGCGCGCCAGGCTGGCCCCGACGCCGTAGAACATGGGGTCGCCGCTGGCCAGCACGCACACCGGCTCGCCACGCAGGGCCAGTACCGGGTTCAGCGAGAATGGGCTGGGCCAGGGCAGTTGTTCAGCGCGCGTGCAGTGCGGCAGCAGGGCCAGCTGGCGGGGGCTGCCGACGATCTTCGTGGCGCCCAGCAGGGCGCGCCGGGCTTGTTTGCCCAAGCCAGGGAAGCCGTCTTCGCCGATGCCTACTACTGTCAGCCAGGGTGTCATTCATACCTCTTAAAGATTCTGGGGCGCACAGCGCCCCAGAATTTCTGCTCAAACCCGAATGATGCTCGACCACCGGCTTTTCATGCCGCCGGCCAAAGCAGGCATAATACCGCGCCTTCTACACTCAAGCGCACTTTCACAGATTGCCGGATACTCCATTGACCCAGGCCGATGCCCCCGCTGTTACCCCACGTCCCTCGGCTTGCCCGGGGTTGTGGCGCATCGTCAGTGCCCGCGATGGCGGTATCTGCCGGATCAAACTACCGGGTGGCCTGCTGCTGGCCGACCAGGCCGATGCGGTAGCGGCCGCTGCCGAGCGTTTCGCCGGCGGCGTGATCGAGGCCACCAACCGCGGCAACCTGCAGATCCGCGGCATCGGCAATGCACACCACGCCCTGGTCGAGACCTTGCTCGCGGCAGGCCTGGGCCCGCGCGATGCGGCAGGCGACGATGTGCGCAACCTGATGCTCAGCCCGCTGGCCGGGCATGATCCGGCCATGCTGCTGGATGCACGGCCCCTGGCCGGGCAGATTCTCGACCTGCTCGAAAGCACCCCGCGCTTCCACCAGTTGTCAGCCAAGTTCGCCGTGCAGCTTGATGCCGGCGAAGTCCTGGCCATGCTCGAACACCCTCACGACCTGTGGTTGTCGGCCTTGCGCCTGGGCCAGCAAACCTGGCTGGCTTTCGGCCTGGCGGGTTGCCCGGCAGATGGCCAAGTGCTGGGTGCGGTGCCGCTGGCCGATGGCCTGGCCTTGGTGCGTGCCGTGCTCGACCGTTTCCTCGACCTGGCCAGCCCCGTGCATTCGCGCATGCGCCAGCTGCTGGAAGCCTGCCCGGCCGGCGAGTTTGTCGAAGGCCTGCCTCTGGATATCCGCCGCGACGCTGCCGTGCTCGGCTGGCGCCGGCACCAGCCTGCTCCCGTGTGGTTGGGCAAGCTGCCTCAGGCCCGCGGCCTGGCCCTTGGCGTTGCCCCGGCGCAGGGCCGCCTGACCCCGGCCATGCTGCGCGGCGTCGGCCAGGTCTGCCGTGAGCTGGGCGACGGCAGCCTGCGCCTTAGCCCATGGCAAAGCCTGGTGCTGACCAACCTGCCGGCGCAGCACATCGAGCAGGCCCAGGCCGGGTTGTCTGCCCTGGGCCTGCTTTGCCACGTCGATGAGCCGCTGGCGCGTATCAGCGCCTGCACCGGCAGCAGCGGCTGCGCCAAGGCCCTGGGCGAGACCAAGGGCGATGCCGTGGCCCTGGCCGCGCTGCTCGGCCCTGGCGCCCCGGGCAGCGTGCACTTGTCTGGCTGCCCCCGTTCCTGCGCCGTGGCCCATGTTGCCCCGGCCACCCTGTTGGCCCGTTCACCGGGCCGTTATGACCTGTACCTGCGTGACGCGTGCCAGCCAGGCTTTGGCGCCCTGCGCGGCACCGACCTTACCTTGAATGAAGCAGGCGCCATGCTCGACCTGCCGACGGAGCACCTTGATGATTGACTACATCCGCGATGGTCAGGAGATCTATCGCAATTCCTTCCGGATCATCCGCGAGGAAGCCCGGCTCGAGCGGATCCCCGCAGACCTCGAAAAGCTCGCCGTGCGGGTGATCCACGCCTGTGGCATGGTCGAAGCCATCGATGGCCTGCAGTTCTCTGCAGGCGCTGGCCATGCCGGGCGCGAAGCGCTGCGCAACGGCGCACCGATCCTGTGCGATGCGCACATGGTCGCCGAGGGCATCACCCGGGCCCGCCTGCCAGCCGACAACCAGGTCATCTGCACCCTGCGTGACCCCAGCGTGCCTGGCCTGGCCAAAGAGGCCGGCAACACCCGCTCGGCCGTGGCCCTGGAGTTGTGGCGCCCGCACCTGGAGGGCAGCGTGGTGGTCATCGGCAATGCCCCCACCGCCCTGTTCTACCTGCTGGAAATGCTCGACGCCGGCGCGCCCAAGCCGGCGCTGATCCTCGGCTTCCCGGTTGGCTTCGTCGGTGCTGCCGAGTCCAAGGCGATGCTCGCTGCCGACAGCCGCGGCGTGCCGTTCGTGATCATGCAAGGCCGCCTGGGCGGCAGCGCAATGGCCGCTGCCGCGGTCAACGCCCTGGCCACGGAGGTGGAATGATGGCGCCGCGTGGACGACTGCTGGGCCTGGGCGTAGGCCCCGGCGACCCCGAGCTGATCACCGTCAAGGCCCTGCGCCTGCTGCGCGAGGCCCCGGTGGTCGGCTACTTCGTGGCCAAGGGCAAGCGTGGCAATGCCTTCGGCATCATCGAGGCGCACCTGCAGCCTGCCCAGACCCTGCTGCCGCTGGTCTACCCGGTGACCACCGAAGCCCTGCCGGCGCCTTTGTCCTATGAACAGGTCATCAGCGACTTCTACGACGAAGCCAGCGTGCAAGTGGCCGAGCACCTGGATGCCGGTCGGGACGTGGCGGTGATCTGCGAAGGCGACCCGTTTTTCTACGGCTCGTACATGTACCTGCACGACCGCCTGGCACAGCGTTATGAGGCCGAGGTGATTCCTGGGGTGTGCTCCATGCTGGGGGGCGCTTCGGTGCTGGGCGCGCCCTTGGTGTACCGCAACCAGAGTTTGTCCGTGCTGTCGGGGGTGTTGCCGGCCGATGAGCTGAAGCGCCGCCTGGCCGACGCCGATGCGGCGGTGATCATGAAGCTCGGCCGCAACTTCCCCAAGGTCCGCGACGTGCTGGCCGAGCTTGGCCTGGACGGGCGCGCGCTGTACGTGGAACGGGCGACCATGGCCAACCAGAAAATCGTGCCCCTGGACCAGGTCGACCCACTGTCGTCGCCGTACTTTTCGCTGATCATCGTGCCGGGGGAAAAATGGCAGGGCTGACCATGAACCCGGCACCGGCCATCGTCATTCTCGGGCCGGGCAGCCTGTTGACGGCACAGCGCATCCAGCAGTGTTATCCACAGGCTTTGATCCATGGCCTGCAGGGCCGCGTAGAGGGCGCCGACTGCTACTACAGTGCCTTTGGCGACACCCTGCGGGCGCTGTACCAGCAAGCCACCCCGATCATTGCGCTGTGCGCAGCCGGTATCGTCATTCGCAGCCTGGCGCCCCTGCTCAGCGAGAAGGGCAGCGAACCGCCGGTGCTGGCCGTGGCTGAAGATGGCAGTGCGGTGGTGCCATTGCTCGGTGGCCTGGGCGGGGTGAACGTGATGGCGCGGGAAATCGGCGCGGCGCTGGGTGTTGCCGCCGCCATCACGACCAGCGGCGAACTGCGTTTCGGCACCTGCCTGCTGAACCCGCCGCAAGGCTATGCCCTGGCCGATGTCGAGCAAGGCAAGCGCTTTGTTTCCGACCTGCTGGCTGGCGAGTCGGTGCGGGTCGAGGGGCATGCGCCCTGGTTGCAGCAGGCGCAATTGCCCGCCAGAGAGGTGGCCCGGCGCACCATTCATGTGGGGCACCTGGCGCGCCCGGCCAGCCGCGACGAGTTGCTGATCCACCCGCGCTCGGTGGTCGTGGGGGTTGCAAGCGGCGCGCTGCACACTATCCGTGCTGCCTTGCAGCAGGCCGGCATCGCCGAGCCAGCTGTGGCCTGTGTGTTGGCGGGCGAGCACGCCATGGCCGACACCACCCTGCACGAAGCGGCGCAGGCTTTGGGGGTTGCCCTGCGCTTCGCGGCCCAGCCAGGCGATGTTGCCAGCATGCTGGCGACGGCATTGCCCGGTGCCCAACTGATCGGGCAGGGCGACGTGGTCATCGCGGTGGCACCCGCCCCGGTCGAGGTGGAGCGGCTGGGCCGCCGCCGCGGCCGTTTGGCCGTTATCGGCCTGGGGCCGGGCGCTGCCGAGCTGATGGTGCCAGCGGTCAAGGCGGAATTGGCCCGGGCGCAGGACGTGCTTGGCTATGAAACCTATGTGCGCATGGCCGGGCCGTTCCGTAGCGACCAGGTGCTGCACTGCACCGACAACCGCGAAGAGATGCAACGCGCCAGGCATGCCTTCGAGCTGGCGGCCCAAGGCCGTTCGGTGGTGGTGGTATCGTCGGGCGACCCGGGGGTGTTCGCCATGGCGGCGGCAGTGCTCGAAGCGCTGCACGCGTCGACCGACCCGGCGTGGCACCGGGTCGACCTTGAGATCCTGCCGGGGGTATCCGCCTCGCTGGCGACCGCTGCCCAGGCAGGTGCACCGCTGGGCCATGACTTCTGCGTGATGTCGCTGTCGGACAACCTCAAACCCTGGTCGATCATCGAGAAGCGCCTGGACCTGGCCGCCCAGGCTGACCTGGTATTGGCATTCTACAACCCGATTTCCCGCTCGAGGCCGCATCAGCTCGGCGTGGCGCTCGAGGTGGTTCGCCGGCACCGTGCTGGCAACACGCCTGTAGTCCTGGGGCGTGATATCGGTAGGCCGGGGCAGACGCTCAAGGTAGTCACATTAGCCGAGCTGCTGCCAGAAATGGTCGACATGCGCACCATGGTGCTGGTGGGCTCCTCCACAACCTGCGTGTTTCCTCGCCTCACGGGTGGGGTGTGGGCCTACACACCACGTTGGTACCCTTCGGCCAGCTAGCTGCCGCGGAAACCCTTCAGCGCGCTGTCTTGCGAGCGCGCTGGCTAAGGTGGCTGCCCCTGATTCAGGGGTAACCACCAAGGAGTTTCCCGATGTCTGAAACACAAGCCACTACCCGCGACGCCGCCGTCCTGGTCGAAGGCAACCTGCTTGCCTGTGGCGCGGGTATGTCCGTGCAAAGCCGCCATGACTGCAAGAATGCATACCACTTTGCCACCTTGGTGGCGGACAAAGCCTTCGATGCCGAAAAGCAGAGCAGGGAGTGGTATGACAAGCTCATCGATGTGATGCGTGACCTGGGCTTCACCATCCCCAAGCGCAGCTTCGAGCAGGAAACATCGGCCGAGCTGTCGGTCACCGTCGGCGCCATTGCTGTACGTGCTATTGCCGTTGCCGGCAACGCAATGTTGGGCGGCACCCAACTGGGCAGCCTGGCCAAAAAGGCCTTCGACAAGATGGCGACCGTCGAGAGCGACGCCAAAGTGCTCGACCACAAGCGCAAGAACAAGACCCGGGGCATGGTCGGCCTGGCTGCGTGCATCGAGACCGAGCAAGGTGATGTGGTCATGGTGATCAGTTGCATCCAGGCGTCTGCCCCGCAGTTGGACGACGACGTGCTGGGCATCCAGTGGAAGCTGAACAAGAGCCGCTACTACGCCGGTACGGCGGTGCTCACCCTCAACAACTTCGTCTACGACAAAGTGCGCGAAACCGTGGAAAACAAACTGGGCGTGCGCAGCGTCGAGAACGTTCTGCAGTACGACATCTGATTGCCTGGCGGCATTTCGCCGATGCCGCCTTTTCGACTCTCCTTGAAATGAGGCAACACACATGGATAAAGCATCCGAGCAACTGATGCTGATCGGTGGCACGGCGTTGGTTTACCCGCAGAGGGCGGGCGAAATACTGCGCCAGGCCGCTTTCGACTCGATACTGTACGCCCAGCTGGTGGCCAACAAGCACGCCGGGTCGCGTTTCGAGCAGTATGACGCCTGGTACGCGGCCAACCGCGAGGCATTTCGCCAATTGGGCTGGATCAAGCTGGCCAGCACCCACGACCTCAAACAGCTGGGGCAACCCGTTCGCAGCACCCAGCCCCAGCCGCTGGAAGCCTGGTTGAAAATGCGCGCGATCAGCCCCGAAGCCCTGCTGAGCACGGTAAGGGCAGGCCTGCGCCGCTCTGCCCAGGGTGTTGACCATTTGCTGACGTTCAGCGCCCAGGAGCAGGGCCAGCGGTCCAGACTGGTCGTGGAGGTGGGGCTGCTGAAGGCCGGGCCGACCCTCGATCTTTGCAGCATCACGCTGCAGGTCGACGAGCGTATTTCTGCCGTGCCCTTGAATGTGCTGCTGAGCGAGCAGGTACTCAGGGGCGAAGCCAAATTCGATGGTATTTCCCTGGCACTGGATAACGGGCGCTTCGAGCACCAGCGCACTGCACTGCAGGCGCTGATGGAGGACAGGAATGCCCAGGGTGACTACCGCTTCGACCCTTATGCGCCAGTAGTGGGGGCAACACCATGACGAACGTTGCCCCTGCGGTAATCGGTGCCGGTATCGTGTCGTTCTTGCCAGGAATGGACGCAGCCCAGGCGAGCAAGGTGAAGCTGGCCCTGGCGATGGCCGAGCGGGCCACGCAAACAGCCTACAGGGAGGGCTTGATCGAGAACTGGTTCGACTACTACCGCAACCAGCTCAAGTTCATGGGCTGGGACTCGGTGTCTCCCGAGCAGGCGCATTGTCCCGACCCGCGCCGTGCCAAACAGACCGATCAGGTTCTGGAAACCATCGCTGACAAGGCGGGGGAGCGCTATGCAACGGCAACCGGGCTCTCTATCCGGAAACTGTTGAGGCAGCCCTCGGTGCTGCGTGAGTTGGAACGGTGTGCATACGAGCGCCAGCATTTCCAGCTACTGCCATGCGCGCCCGCCGGTGCCGGCCGGGTCGACATGGTGCTTTACCATGAGGTCGACAGCCACGCGGCATTCAAGGCCGGCTTTCTCAGCCACAAGCGTAGCCACCGGGTGGTGCGGGCGGAACTGGTGCGGTTCAATGTGCTGGCGTTCGAGAACAGCTTCTTGGGCAAAGTGCAGGAGCGGGTGGTGCAAGCCTCGTTGAACCGTATTCTCGAATACGGCCTTTAAGGTGCCAGGTAGCCCTTGATGCCGGTGAAGATGATCTGTGCAGCTAGAGCGCAGACGAACAGGCCCATCAGCCGGCTGACGATCTGCAAGCCCTGGTCACCGAGTAGGCGCTCGATGCGGTGCGACAGGTACAGCACCACACCCACGGTGAAGCTGGCCAAGGCAATGCCGATGATTGCCAGCAACTTGTCGCCCCAGTGCGGTTGGCTGACGCCCATTACCAGCAGGGCGCCGATGGTGCCGGGCCCGACGGTCAACGGGATGGTCAGCGGCACGATGGTGACGTCCTGTTGCACGTTGTCGGCCTGCACCGCGGACTTGCCTTGGGCCATGCCCAGCGCAGAAATGAACAGCACACTGCCCGCGCCGATCCGGAAGGCGTCGGCGGTGATGCCGAAAATACCGAAGATCGCCCGGCCGAACAGGTACAGCAGCACGCTGGCGATGAGCGCGGCAAAGGCTACCTTCCACGCCAGTTGCTTGCGTTCTTTGCTGGAGTGGCCACGGGTCAGGCTGATGAAGCACGACAGCACGAAGAACGGGCTGTAGAGCACGAGCATTTTCAGGTAGACGCTGAACAACTCATGGAGCATGAGCGCGGGTCCTTGGCAAAGTCGGTTGGCGTGGGGTGGGGCTGTGGTGGGCCTGCGCCGGCAGGTCAGGAAATGTGCGCCGGGTCGGTCGCGGCTTCGCGCTGGCTGGCCCAGTACTGAATCAGTTCGCGCAGTTGCGACAACTCCACCGGCTTGGCCATGTGCCCGTCCATGCCGGCCAGCCGCGCGCGTTCCTTGTGCTCGGCAAGAATATGCGCCGTCAGCGCCACCACCGGGGTGCGCTGGCGCTTGTTGGCGGCTTCCCAGGCGCGCAGCTGCCGGGTGGCCGAGAAACCGTCCAGCACAGGCATTTCACAGTCCATCAAGACCAGGTCGTAATGCCTTTCTTTCATGGCCTGCAGGGCTTCCTCACCATTGCTGGCGGTGTCTGGTTGCAGGTTCAGCTTGCCGAGCATGCCGCGTATCACCTTGGTCGAAATGCTGTTGTCCTCGGCCACCAGTACGCGGAAATCTGCTGGCAAGTCCAATGCCTGCGGGACCCCAGGCGGGCTGGCGGGTAGCGCCTGCTCGCGGCCGCGCTGGGCCAGCTCCTCGGCCAGGGTGGTTTTCAGGGTATAACCGGCCACCGGCTTGGCGAGTATCCGTTTGACCCCGGCGTTACGCGCGATGACTTTGCTGGGCGCGTTGCTGATACCGGTGAGCATGACCACCAGAATGTCGTGGTTCAGGCTGGGGTCTTCCTTGATTTTGGCGGCCAACTGCATGCCGGTCATGCCGGGCATGTTCTGGTCCAGCAGCACGGCGTCGAAGTAGTCGCGCAGGTGCGCCTTGGTGCGCAACAGGGCCAGGGCCTCCTTGCCTGACGGCACCGCGCTGACATTCATGCCCCAGGCACTGCACTGCTGCACCAGCACTTTGCGGCAAGTATCGTTGTCGTCCACTACCAGCACCCGGGCATCGCGCAGCGGGCCTTCGAGGTCGGCCAAGGGCTGTTCCAGGCGCGAAGGGTCCAGCGGCAGGGTCAGCCAGAGGGTATTGCCCATGCCGGTGCTGCTCTTGATGCCGAATTCACCTTGCATCAGGCCGATCAGTTGCTTGGCGATGACCAGCCCCAGGTGGCCGCCCAGCTTGCTGCTGGAGAGGAAGTGGTGGCTGTGCAGTTCGGCCTGCAGCAGGGCCTCGCGGTCTGCGGCCGGCAGCGGCTCGCCACTGTCCTGCACGGCAATGCGCAGGCGTGGCACCTCACCACGCTGATCCAGGGCCACCACCAGCAGGATCTCGCCCTGGTCGGTGTTTTTCAGTGCGTTTTCCAGCAGGCTGGACAACGCCTGGCGCAGCCGCGTGGGGTCACCGCTGATGACCCGCGGCACCTGCGGCTGGGTAAAGCTGATCAGCTCGATGTTCTGCTGTTCGGCCTTGGCGCGGAATATGTTCAGGCAGTCCTCGATCAGCGCGTTGAGGTCGAACTGCACATCATCCAGCTCGATCTGCCGGGACTCGAGCTTGGAAATGTCGAGTATCTCGTTGATCAGGGTCAGCAGTTCGTTGCCCGCGCTGTGGATGGTCTGCACGTAGTCGCGCTGCTTGACCGACAACGGCGTGCCCAGCAACAGCTCGGTCATGCCCAGCACCCCGTTCATCGGGGTGCGGATTTCGTGGCTGATCTTGGCCAGGAACTCGGCTTTGGCGTTGATTTCGGCATCGCTGGCAGCCAGTGCCCGGCTGACGCTGAAGCGCTCTTCACTCATGCGCCGCAGGCGCTCGCTGACCGCCAGGTTGAGCAGCAGGCCGCTGGCCACGGCCAGGCCCAGCAAAATGCTCAGTAGCCATGGCGTGGAAGTGCGGGTAAAGCCGAGCAGGGCCGGCAACAGCACCAGGCCACCCAGGTTGAACAGCACCATTGCCAGGCAGAACAGCCGGGCGGGGGCATAGCCCTTGTACCACTGGTAGCTGCTGACCAGCAGCATGCTCACGGTGCCCAGCGCCATCAGGGCGTAGGTCATCAGGTTGAGGGGCAGGGTATCGACGAACAGCAGCACCAGGCCGCTGAGCCCGACCAGCAGCATTTCACCTTGCAGCAAACGGTTCAGCCGGGGCGAATTGCACGGCGAGAAGAAGTGCTGGGTGAAATACAGCCCGGCCAGCCCCGCCAGTACCAGGGTCAGGTAGGCCGCAGGCGTCTGTGCGCTGTGCCAGACATGCCACCACGGGCCGCTGAGGTTCAGCAAGATGAGGCCGCTGAGCAGCATCAGGCCGTGATACAGCGCCAGCACCAGGGAAGTGCTAGAGCGGCTGTAGAGGAAGCGGATCAGGTTGTGCAGGATCAGCATCACCAAACCGCCGAACAGCATGCCGAACAGCAGCGGCTGGCGCTGGTCGGCGGCGGCCTGGGCGGCGGGTTCCAGGCTGATGGCCGGGCGCAGCTGGTGTTCGGACACCAGGCGCAGGTAGATGTCCACCGGTTGCTTGCTGTTGGGCAGGGGGAGTACATGGTCGCTGCCGCGCAGGGTGGGGCTGGCATTGCCGGCCTGGCGCCCGTGGTGCAGCTGACGCAGAAGTTGGTCGCCTTCGAGGGCGTAGAGGTCCAGGCCAGACAGGTCCGGGGCGAAAACCCGCAGCAACTGTTCCTGGTCGCCCGGCTCCAGGCGGTAATGCAGCCACAGGGCTTGTTCTGCCGGTGCGGCATCCAGTTCGGCAAGGATCAGTGGGCTGAACTGGTTACGGTAGCGCTCGGAACGCACGTCGCTCAGTTGCAGGTTGGCCTGTTCATCGAGCAGCACCGACCAGCCCCCGCCATGATCGGCCGCAGCCGGGAACATGCAGAGCAAGGTCAGCAAGCTGACGATAAGAGCTGAGGCAATCCGAAGCCGACGCACTACGAAATCCCTTCTTGGCCGATGTGCCGGGTATCAACTATGCGCGGCGCACCAAGCCGAAGGCAAGGCCCATGGCGGGCCTTGTCGACGAGCCGGGCGCCGGGTGCACAGGGCACCGCGGCGTGCCGGTAGTGGTTACTGCTGGTGTTCACCGCGCTCACGGGCAATGGCCCGGTAGCCGATGTCGGTGCGGTAGAAGCTGCCGTTCCAGCTGACTTCCTTGGCCAGGCGGTAAGCCTGCTGCTGCGCGTCGGCAACGGTGCTGCCCATGGCGGTGGCACACAGCACGCGGCCGCCGTTGGTGACCACCTGGCCATCCTTGAGCGACGTACCGGCATGGAACACCTTGCCTTCGATCTGCGCTGCAGCGTCCAGGCCGTTGATCACGTCGCCCTTGGCGTAGTCGCCCGGGTAACCGCCAGCGGCCAGTACCACGCCCAGGCTCGGGCGTGGGTCCCACTGGGCTTCGACCTTGTCCAGCGCCTTGGCGAAGGCCGCTTCTACCAGCAGCACCAGGCTCGACTCCAGGCGCAGCATGACTGGCTGGGTTTCCGGGTCACCGAAGCGGCAGTTGAATTCGATGACCTTGGGGTTGCCCGCCTTGTCGATCATCAGGCCGGCATACAGGAAGCCGGTGTAGACGTTGCCTTCCTCTGCCATGCCGCGCACGGTGGGCCAGATCACCTGGTCCATCACGCGCTGGTGCACGTCGGCGGTAACCACCGGGGCAGGGGAGTAGGCACCCATGCCGCCGGTGTTGGGGCCCGTGTCCTGGTCACCGACGCGTTTGTGGTCCTGGCTGGTTGCCATTGGCAGTACGTTGTGGCCATCGACCATGACGATGAAGCTGGCTTCTTCGCCGTCGAGGAACTCCTCGATCACCACACGCGAACCGGCGTCACCGAAGGCGTTGCCAGCCAGCATGTCACGCACGGCGGCTTCGGCTTCTTCCAGGGTCATGGCGACGATCACGCCTTTGCCCGCGGCCAGGCCGTCGGCCTTGATCACGATCGGCGCGCCTTTTTCCTGCAGGTAGGCCAGCGCCGGCTCGATCTCGGTGAAGTTCTGGTAGTCGGCGGTCGGGATCTTGTGGCGTGCCAGGAAGTCCTTGGTGAAGGCCTTGGAGCCTTCCAGCTGGGCCGCGCCCTTGGTTGGGCCGAAGCAGTCCAGGCCGCGGCTGCGGAACAGGTCGACCACACCGATGACCAGCGGCGCTTCCGGGCCGACGATGGTCAGGTCGACGTTCTTCTCGGCGAAGTCGGCCAGTTGCTCCAGGGCGCACACATCGATGGCGACGTTTTCGCACTTGGCTTCGATGGCGGTGCCGGCGTTGCCTGGGGCAACGAAGACTTTTTCTACGCGTGGGTCCTGCGCGACTTTCCAGGCCAGGGCGTGCTCACGGCCGCCGCTGCCGATGATCAAAACTTTCATGTCAAAACCTCGAATTCTGTCTGGCCGATCCCGTTTCTGGTGTGGGAGCGGCCTTGTGTCGCGATAAGGGCCGCAAAGCGGCCCCGGCAAATTCTGCTGCGAAGCTGAAAATCTGGGGGCGCTACGCACCCCTTTCGCGACGCAAGGCCGCTCCCACAAACAAGGCCGAGGATCGGCCGGCCATCTTGATTAGTGGCGGAAGTGACGCATACCGGTGAATACCATCGCGATGCCCGCTTCGTCAGCCGCGGCGATGACTTCTGCATCACGCATCGAACCACCCGGCTGGATCACGGCGCTGATACCCACTTTGGCGGCATTGTCGATGCCGTCACGGAACGGGAAGAACGCATCCGAGGCCATGACCGCGCCCTGTACCTGCAGGCCGGCATGCTCGGCCTTGATGGCGGCGATGCGGGCAGAGTTGACGCGGCTCATCTGGCCAGCGCCCACACCGATGGTCTGGCGCTGCTTGGCGTAGACAATGGCGTTGGACTTGACGAACTTGGCCACTTTCCAGGCGAATACCAGGTCGTGGATTTCCTGCTCGGTTGGCGCACGTTTGGTAACGATCTTCAGGTCATCGGCAGTGATCATGCCGATATCACGGCTTTGCACCAGCAGGCCGCCGTTGACACGCTTGAAGTCCCAGCCGGCAGCGCGCTCGGCTGGCCACTCGCCGCATTCCAGCAGGCGCACGTTCTGCTTGGCAGCCACTACGTCGCGCGCCGCCTGGGAAATTTTCGGGGCGATGATCACTTCGACGAACTGGCGCTCGACGATGGCCTTGGCGGTTTCGCCGTCCAGTTCACGGTTGAAGGCGATGATGCCGCCGAATGCCGACTCGGTGTCGGTGGCATAGGCCAGGTCGTAGGCCTTGCGGATGCCGCCTTCGTCTTCCGGCACCACGGCTACGCCACACGGGTTGGCGTGCTTGACGATGACGCAGGCCGGCTTGACGAAGCTCTTCACGCACTCCAGCGCGGCGTCGGTGTCGGCCACGTTGTTGAACGACAGTTCCTTGCCTTGCAGCTGCACGGCGGTGGAGATGCTGGCTTCGCCCTTCTTGGCTTCTACGTAGAACGCCGCGCTCTGGTGCGGGTTCTCGCCGTAGCGCATTTCCTGGGCCTTGACGAACTGGCTGTTGAAGGTGCGCGGGAATTCGCTGCGTGCCGCCGTGGACAGGGTCTGCTGGGCCTGGTCGATGGTGCCCATGTAGTTGGCGATCATGCCATCGTAGGCGGCGGTGTGCTCGAACGCCTTGAGCATCAGGTCGAAGCGCTGGGCGTAGGTCAGGCCGCCGGCCTTGAGGCCTTCGACGATGCCGGCGTAGTCGCTGGCGTTGACCACGATGGCCACGTCCTTGTGGTTCTTGGCTGCCGAACGGACCATGGTCGGGCCGCCGATGTCGATGTTCTCGATGGCGGTCGGCAGGTCACAGCCAGGCTTGGAAATGGTGGCTTCGAACGGGTACAGGTTGACTGCAACCAGATCGATCGGCTTGATGCCGTGCTCGCTCATGATGGCGTCGTCGGTACCGCGACGACCGAGGATGCCGCCGTGGATTTTCGGGTGCAGGGTCTTGACCCGGCCGTCCATCATTTCGGCAAAGCCGGTGTAGTCAGCCACTTCCACCGCGTCAACGCCGTTGTCCTTGAGCAGCTTGTAGGTGCCGCCGGTGGACAGGATCTCGACACCGAGCTGTTGCAGCTCACGGGCGAATTCGAGGATACCGGTCTTGTCGGAGACGCTGATCAGGGCGCGGCGGACTGGCAGGCGGGTAGTCTGGTCGGTCATTTCGGGTTCCAATAACGCGGTGGAGTCAGCAAAAAAGGCGCCTCTGTTCAGGGAGCCGCCTTTTCTGGTTGGGATTCTGTGTTACAGCAAATCGTACTGCTTGAGCTTCTTGCGCAGCGTGCCTCGGTTCAGCCCGAGCATCTCGCTGGCCTTGGTCTGGTTGCCCTTCACGTAGTTCATGACGCTTTCGAGCAGGGGGGCCTCCACTTCGGAGAGCACCAGGTTGTAGACGTCCGTGACGGTCGCGCCTTCCAGATGGGCGAAGTAATTGTGCAGCGCCTTCTCGACGCTGTCGCGAAGGGTCTGGCCCTCTTCGCTCGGCGTGTTCAGGTGCTGTTTCAGGTTGGCGTTGTCGCTCACGGGCGTTGTTCCACTCACAAAATTCTCGGTCATCATCGTCATGCGGCCACCCCTTGTCCGTCCTCTGTCTCAAGGCTCTGTCGACGCTCGCTGAAAAACGCGCGAACGTTGGCGCACTGCGCTTGTGTGTCTTCCAAAGCGTTGAACCGGGAGCGAAACTCCTTGCCGCCGGGTCGTGTTGCCAGGTACCAGCCAACGTGCTTGCGGGCGATACGTACGCCCATCACATCGCCATAGAAGGCATGCAGCGCGGCCAGGTGTTGCAGCAGAATGTGTTCCACTTCGTCCAGCTGCGGCGCCGGCAGGTGTTCGCCGGTGCGCAGGTAATGCTCGATCTCGCGAAAGATCCATGGCCGCCCCTGGGCAGCCCGGCCAATCAGCAGGCCATCGACTCCGGTGGCATCCAGCACCGCCCGGGCCTTTTCGGGCGACGTGATGTCGCCGTTGGCAAAAACCGGGATCGACACCGCCTGCTTGATGGCAGCGATGGTGTCGTATTCGGCTTCGCCGGTGTACAGGTCGGCGCGTGTGCGGCCATGTACCGCCAGCGCCTGGATGCCGGCCTGCTCGGCGATTTTCGCCACGTTCAGGCCGTTTTTGTTCGCCCGGTCCCAACCGGTGCGGATCTTCAGGGTCACCGGAACGTCCACGGCGCCGACCACGGCGTGGAGAATTTCGTGGACCAAGACTTCATCCTTCAATAAAGCAGAGCCTGCAGCTTTGTTGCAGACTTTTTTTGCCGGGCAGCCCATGTTGATATCGATGATCTGGGCGCCTGCCTCGACATTGGCCCGTGCTGCCGCTGCCATCATCTGCGCATCACCGCCGGCGATCTGCACCGAGCGCGGCTCGGGATCACCCTCATGGATGCGGCGCAGGCTCGACTTGCGGCTGTTCCACAGGTTCATGTCGCTGCTGACCATTTCCGACACGACCATGCCTGCGCCCAAGCGCTGGCAAAGTGTACGGAAAGGCTGGTCCGTGACCCCGGCCATGGGCGCGAGGATCAGGTTGTTGCGTAGCGTGTATTGGCCGATGCGTACCGCCGACATAGGTGATCCCTGTTGTGGGGCCGAATCTTGGAGTTCGAAAAAGGGTTGGCATGATACCCGCTCTCGGTGACCGGATAAAGATGGAACTGGATAAAATCTGAACAACCGGGGCTGGCGACAAGCGGCAAGTTGCAAGCCACAAGACAAGCAAGCCGACAGCCGGCCTGCTTCGTCTTGTAGCTTGAAGCTTGAAGCTTGTCGCTTATTCCGGCGAGCGGAAGCTCAGGCTGTAATTGACCGCCTTCGGGCCGGGGTCGAGGATGTCCAGGGCTATGTGGATCGGCGTCTGGCTGGGCATTTCGCCACGCCCCGCCAACTCACCCGACAGGTATTCGCTGGGCTTGAAGCGGCGGCTGGCGATCAACTGGCCATTGAGGTCGGCGAAGCGCAGCTCGAGCAACGGGAATGGCTGGGCAAATGGCGCACGGTTGTAGATGATCGCATCAACGATGAGCGCGCCTTTGAAATCCGGGTGGCTGCGTACCACCAGGTTGCTGCTCTTGATCCGGCCAATGTCGACACGGGTGGGCACCTGGCAGCCGACCAGCGGGCACAGCTGCAGGAACATGGGCCGGTACTGGTCCTGGCGGGCCATTTCGTCGAAGTGGAACCACACGTACTGGAAGGCCAGCAGGCCGGCGGCCAGCAAAGACAGCACGCCCCACAGGATCCGCTTGCCCCAGTTGGGCGCAGGCTTTTCCCAGCCCAGTTGCAGGGGGTCGTCGACCACGTCGACCAGCGGCTCCTTGCGCGGTGCGCGCTCGGGCTTGCCGGCAAGGCCGGGTTCCAGGCGCTCACCGGGCAGCGGTGCGCCAAGCTCGTCGTCCCGCGCCGACAGCTGCAGTGGCAGCGGTTCATCGTCGCGCGCGCTCAGGCCTTTTTCCGGGATGTCGTCATCGTCGGCGTGGAGCGGTTCGCCGAGTGTTTCAGGCTCACCGGTTTCGCCAGTGCGCTGCACGGGCGGCTGGTCGTCGAAGTCCAGGTCGAAATTGCTGCCCAGTACCGGCTCGGTGCGCTCGCCAGGGGCAGGCTGGAGGTCTGGCGCCTGTGGCTCCGGCGTCAGCAGCACTGGCGCAGGCTGTGCCTGCAGTGGCGGCTCGAGGGGGTCATCGGTTGCCGTGCCGAACAGGTCGTCCACAGGCTCGTCGGCATGCCCCTCATCGCGCCGCGCTTGCAACCCGTCATCCTGCCGGGCGGCGCGTGACTGCGCCGGCCCCCCACGCCGCTCAAGGCGCTCCAGCTCTTTGTCGAGGTCAAGGGCATCGAGCGCCTCGGCGGTGACGGCCCAGTCCTCCCCTGGCGCAGGGGTGGGCGCACTGTTGGCCGCCTCGGGCGGAGCAGGCGTTGCCGCCTCGGCGTCGGGCAGCGCTGGCGCCGCCGGGGCAGCAGGCGCCGCCGCCGGTGCTGGCGCGGCGCTGGCAGCGCGGTTCTGCTCCAGCAACTGCTTGGCGGCGTTGAACACCTGCAGGCATTGGCCGCACCGCACCACGCCGCGCGCTACGCTCAGCTGGTGGTGGGTGACGCGAAAGCTGGTCTGGCAATGCGGGCACTGGGTGACGAAACTGTCGGTCATGCGGCAATCCGGGAGCTGTGCAGAAAAGTATTCTAGGCCCGCTTAGCGGCGCCGACCACTGATGCGCACCCAGCCGTCTCGCACGACGATCGGGTCCAGGTCGAAGTCGGCGGCATAGGCTGCGGCCACTTCCTCGCCCTGCTCGGCAAGGATGCCCGACAGTGCCAGCAGGCCACCTGGGCGAACCAGCCCGGACAGCTGCGGGGCCAGCGACACCAGCGGGCCGGCAAGGATGTTGGCGACCAGCACGTCGGCCTGCATCGCCGGCATGTGCTCTGGCAGGTACAGGGCCAGTTTCTCGTCGGCGATGCCATTGCGCTGGGCGTTGTCGCGGGAAGCCTCGATGGCTTGCACGTCGATGTCGGTACCCACCGCCTCACGGGCGCCGAGCAGCAGGGCGGCGATGGCCAGAATGCCCGAGCCACAACCGAAGTCCAGCACTTGGGTGCCTTCGAGCTGCTGGCCATCGAGCCATTCCAGGCACAGGGCGGTGGTGGGGTGGGTGCCGGTGCCGAAGGCCAGGCCCGGGTCGAGCAGCAGGTTGACCGCGTCTTTCTCGGGGGCGTCATGCCAGCTGGGCACGATCCACAGGCGGCGGCCAAAGCGCATGGGCTGGAAGTTGTCCATCCAGCTGCGTTCCCAGTCCTGGTCCTCGATCACTTCGGCCTGGTGCTCGGGCAGTTCGGCGCCGGTCAGCAGGCGCAGGTGGGCGAACACCTGCTCAGCGTCGGTATCGGCTTCGAACAAGGCCAGCAGGTGGGTGTGCGACCACAGCGGGGTGGTATTGAGGTCGGGTTCGAAGATCGGCTGGTCTTCGGCATCCATGAACGTGACAGAAACGGCGCCTACTTCAAGCAGGGCGTCTTCGTAGGTTTCGGCTTGTTCCGGGCTGATGGCCAGGCGTACTTGCAGCCAGGGCATGGCGGGCACCTTTGGTAAATCGACAGGGGCAGCCCTAGGCTGCGCGAAGGCTGGCAGTTTACGCGAGTGCGCAGGGTTTGTAGAGAAGGCCTGGCACCGGCCTTGTGGGGGCAACTGTCTTGTATTGCCTGGGCGGGCCTCATCGCCGGCAAGCCAGCTCCTACAGGTACTGCAAGGCTCGAGGCTGATGCGGCCGAGGTAGGAGCGGCCTTGTGTCGCGATAGGGCTGCGCAGCAGCCCCAGGATCTCAGCGTCTTGCAACAATTGCCGGGGCCGCGCTGCGGCCCAATCGCGGCACAAGGCCGCTCCCACAGCGGGCGTGGTGCATCAGACAAAGCAGAGCGAAAGCGACTCAGCAATATAAGCAGGCTTCTCTTCACCCTCGATTTCCAGCGTGGCAATCGCCTTGAGCAGCCACTGCCCCGGTCTTTTTTCGGTCACCTCGGCCAGGTCCACTTTCAGCCGCACCTGGCTGTTCACCTTGACCGGCTGGATGAAACGCACGCTGTCCAGCCCGTAGTTCACCACCATCTTCATGCCTTGCGGCAGCACCAGGATGTCTTCGATCAGCTTGGGGATCAGTGAAAGGGTCAGAAAGCCATGGGCAATCGTGCTGCCAAACGGGGTTTGCGCGGCCTTTTCCGGGTCGACATGGATGAACTGGAAATCGCC
>NZ_BCBD01000101.1:0-19880 GCF_001320345.1 Pseudomonas sp. NBRC 111127
TTGTGCTGCTGGCCGGAGGGCGTTGAGGGGCTGCTTCAGAAATTGGATCCGGCACATGACGCCGCAACGGTGGCCCTGCTGACTGAGGTTGCCAAGGACCAAACCATGCGCCTGCCGAAAAGTGCAGGCTGGCATCACTACCCTCAATGGTTCGAGGTGTTCCAGCGCCTGGACACACTGCCCTTACCGCCGCTACAAGGCAAGTTGGGGGTGCTGCTGCTGAGCGACGGCGATACGGCACTGGAACAAATAAGCCTGAACAGTCTGGGTGCCTGCAACGCTGGCGCGCATGCAGTTGCTATCGCCCCCCCATGCAATCTCTTGCCAGCGCTCACTCAACTGCTTGAAGGCGACTGCGATCGCATCCTGCCAATGGTGGCGGGCGATAGGTTGGCGCCTCTGGCGCTGGCGCACCTGAGTGCCTTGCTTGACGATGAGAGCGCATGGGCATTCGCCGACTGCGATCGCGACGGTCCGCAGGGGGAGCGCAGCCTGCCGTGGCTGAAACCGGTGTGGGATATCGACCTGTTTATCGGCGCTGATATTTTCACCCCTGGAGCAATCTACAGCGCGAACATTATCAAACAAGCCTTGGCGCTGCTCACGACCCGTGGAGTCAACACGCCTGTAAACTGGTATGACTTTACAGTCGGCATCGCATTGGCAACGGAAAACTCCCACGCGAGCGTTACACACCTACCCCGCGTGCTTTACCACCGCGCCGCACATACACCAGCGAGCCCGGAACAGCAGCAGCCGTCCCCACAGCGTCTGCAGGCGGTTGAATGGCTGTGCCAGCAGTTGGCGCCAGGCGCCACGGTAAGCCAAGTGGCCGACTACCCGGCGCTGCTCAGAGCCCACTGGCCACTGCCAGACAAATTACCCCGCGTGAGCCTTATCGTGCCAACACGGGATCAGTACAAGCTGCTACATACCTGCATCGAAGGACTATTGAACGAAACAGATTATCCTGATCTAGAGATCGTCGTTATTGATAATCAATCCAGCGACCCACAAACCTTGACTTACCTTACCGAGCTCGCCACGCGCGGCGTCACTGTGTTGCCGCACCCCTACCCTTTCAATTACTCCACCATCAACAACCGAGCAGCGAGCATTGCCACTGGTGAACTGATTGGCCTAGTGAACAACGATATCGAGATTATTGAGGCAGGTTGGTTGAGGGAGATGGTTGCACAGGCGCTGCGACCGGGGGTTGGCGCAGTAGGTGCCAAGCTGCTTTGGCCAAACAGAATGGTGCAGCACGGTGGCGTTGTGGTGGGGATCAACGGCCTGGCGGCGCACACTGGCAACGATCTTGAACAACGGGATGCTGGCTATCTAGGTATGAATCAGATTACCCGCCGACAAAGTGCTGTAACAGCCGCCTGTCTACTATTGCGGAAGTCAGTGTATCACTCGGTGGACGGGCTGGATGAACGGGCGTTTCCGGTCGCGTTCAATGACGTGGATTTGTGCTTGCGAATTCAACAGCACGGCTTGCATGTGGTTTGGAGCGCTTTTGCAGAGCTGATTCATGCCGAGTCTGCGAGTAGAGGCAAGGACCTGGCACCAGAAAAACGGGCAAGGGCAGAGAGGGAACAACGAGGTTTCACATCCCGCTGGCTGGTCAACGACCGTCATTATCACCCATTCCTCAGTCAAGATTATCTGAGTGGACCCTATGGGGGTTTTGTCCTGCACAATGTCGAGATCAAAAAACGAGTTCATTGAGTTTCATTTTATAATTCTGCAGTTCAGCAAAAGACCGCAAAGACCTTCGGGCTTAGCACACGAATTAGGCACTTATAGAAGATATATTTAAAATGAAGAAGCCATCAATACTATTTGTATCCAACACATCGAGGCATGCCAGGCCGTACTACGACCCATCCACACGATATCGGTGTTTTAATTTCGCACAAAGCTTATCTGCGAAAGGCTATCCGACGGCATGCACAACGCAGGCAATATTCCAAAAACAGACGCAAGTATTTTCAAATTACGATTACTTCGTTTTTCATCGGCCTGCGCTCACAGCAGAACTGGCAGAATTTATTCTGTCCACACCAACAGAGCGTGTATAGCTGACTTTGATGATTTGAATTTTAGTGTTATCCATGCAATTGAAACCCCAGCGGTAAGAACGCGCTCAGAGAACGTTTCCACCGTAAGCAAAAGTTTGGCTAAGATCGCAGGGGCTGCGTCACTATTCACTCAGTTCAGCTCTTCCACGGCACCATTAGCTCGGCATCTCTCAACGCTTTTTTCAGCAAAAAAATCGGTTGTTATCCCTAACGGCATCGACCCTACCTTCGCAGGCATTTCCGAAATGGTGCGCGAGCGTAATCCAGTGTCCAGCCGTCCCTACACATTTGCCTACTTCCCAGGCACTGCTTCACACAATCCCGATTTGCAAATGATCGAAGAACCAATGAGAGAGGCGCTGGCATCCGACTCTTCTTTCAAACTAATGATCGCTGGACCGGTAAAAATTCCCGATTCGCTGAGCCAGTATTCTGCGCAAATTCACAAGGCAGAATATGTCGCATTCCATGAACTCCCGAATCTGATGGCAAAGAGCAAATTTGTACTGGGCCCATTGGAAGATACAGAATTCAACCAATGCAAAAGCGGCCTGAAATTTTTCGAAGCAGCTCTTTCAGGATGCACGGTAGTTGGCAGCCCAATTCCGGACATCGATAGATTCGAATCTATCCTTCTCAGAAAATGCAAGACTACGGAAGAGTGGAAAGAGGCGCTAATTGCTCCAATCCTTCATTCGGAGGAATCGCTGGAGGAAGCAGCCAAATTAGTCGACCTTGATGTATCTTCCGAGAAACAGACAGCCAAATGGATCAGCGAGTTTATTGACCAATGAAAATACTACTTTATGTCGAACCCCATCCAGTTCGTGATAGCTTCGAAGAGTTTTCAGGCATTGGCGCTTATCTCGCTGGAGCATTGCTCAAGCAAATTGGCTCTGATGAACTCGACTTGCGGATATTTTCCAATAACCCCGTTATTGATCTAATTTGCAATAAAGTCCCTCAAGCTACGATGATTTGCGAGCGTCCGACCGGCGCTGAGTCGAAGATTATCGAAAACTATAAATCCGCGTGGGGACCAGATAATATCGATATCTGGATTGACTTGACCAATGGCGTCGGTCCAGCATCGGATTTCTACTTCAGTATTCTTGATAGAATACATAAAAAATACGCCTTTGACGCCGTCGTACTGTGGTCAGAGAATGGAGCAGTTCGTCGATTCTGCCAAGCCAACAATCTTATAGCTCTGCATGGTGAGCTCGGACCTACCCGTCCGCCATTCATTGAGACGATGTACTTCGATCACGCGGGCACCAACGGCAACGCGATTGTTCGCCATGCAGCCCTAGAAGGTCTGGGCCTTAAGAGCTATCCGGTTCAGACCTGGCTTGGGCCTAAGAGTCGCTTCGAGAATAATCCAGATGGCATAGGTATCGTTGACGTACCCTATACAGCTGTGCCTGACGAGATAACAGCATCCCTGAAGTTTCCATATATATTCATCCCACTGCAGCTTGCGGACGATCTAAACACCATTAAAAATTCCGAATTTGATGGGCCTTTGGACTTCCTAGAGAAAGTAGTTCCCCTGTTCATCGACCAAGGTTATCACGTAGTCATCAAACCTCACCCAGGCTCACTCAGCAGGCCGTTCAATCTAATCGAAGAAACAAAAGCATTAATTTACGCTAAGCAATTCGAAGAAAATGTGACAATTATCGATCGTGCCGTAACGATCACTCGCTCATTGCGAATCATGTCCCAATCCGCATTTGTTTGCACAATTAACAGCTCCGTTGGCTACGAAGCCATGCTGCTGGGCAAAAGACCGCTCATCCTTGGCGATGCCATGTATGATGTAGGTGGCGTGCTGAAGGTTAGCTTAGATGACATTAAAAATCTGGAAAACCTACCAGATCACACCCCCCATATTAAGCGCCTATTCAACTTCCTCTCTGGCCATGTCCTGATCAGCAAAGAAATCGTTGGCACCGGCAAGCCAATTGTCGATATTCTGAAATTCTTGAAAGCCACTAGAGAAAACAATGTCAAATCTAATCATCCCGATTTTTGGGAAAATTGGATCAAAACGTTTAATTACGGAATAAATTGGCTAGGGGATATTCCTCAGCCAGCAGAGGCCCCAGCAGAGCACGGTGAGCTTTTTGGCAATCTGAGGTTATTATCAGGCAAAGAAAAGTCAATCTCCATTAAACATGGAGTAGCAACAGTTACGTCCAAACATGAAAAACTTGGCATAGTTGCTGGATCCGCGAGTGTCTTGGAGAAGTTATTCATTGGAAACATTGATATTATTTCACCCGTAGAAGGAAAACCGGGACTCACGAGGATTGAAGGGTGGGCTATTGACGATAAGGTACGGCAAGCCGCTCTTGTGCTCGTTTTCAAAGACGGCAAAGTCATCTCCCACCAGCATGTGGTGGTACCCCGACTCGACGCAGCCGACTATCTTAGAAAAGTAACTAAATCTCCTAACCGAGCATTTCCAACTAACTGCGGCTTCAGAATCGATATTCCAGATAAGATTTCGATTGATAGCGGACTTAGCCTTGCGCTCGTGACAGCTGATAACACGGTCTTCGTCACCAACAGCGAATTGGGCCCAATTACTCGATAACTGTATTTTGAACCCTGTCGCCCTCACCACCGTAGTGTAGGGCGCAGGGCTCTTAAGAGTGTATGAGAATATTTTATGATCAATCCCTCTCAGCAAAAAAACTACCAAATTCAAGATGATGTTTTGTTGACAGACAATGGAATTTCATTCTTGATCGGCGGGAATCATTCAGTGCTCGATTACATTACCGAAAGAGCCACCCCTAGCATCGAGTCTCTGGACAACTTTAAGTTAAATATTGCCCGCCGCGCCTATTTTTCAAAACTAGCAAAGTGTCAGTATCTACATGTAATATTCCCCGACAAGCAGTCAGTACTCAGTGCAGAGTTTCCTATCAAGGCCGCTTGTCGGCTCGGCGACAAATACATAAATCATATTGAACCAGAGGGGCTCGACAAGCTTGTTCTGTACCCGGCCGACTTCCTCAGAGGTGCCTTAGGACAGCGTTCTTTTGAGAGTCATGACACCCATCTGTCCGACAGTGGATCTCTCGTAGTATTGTCGAGAATTTTAGATGCCCTAGGAATTAAGGTCTCTCAGGCACTTAAGACAATTCACGAGTGCATCAATCTCAAAAGAAAAACAGCCGGTGACCTTGGGAATAGATTTTCTCCACCATTGATTCAGGAAAGCCTTACACTCAACCCTAACTGGAACCACACGAAGTTTGGGAGCAATGGGCTATCCAACAACGGTCAAATTGATATCTATTTCAGCCCAGACTCAACCACCGATAAGAAAGTTTTAATCTTTGGAGATTCTTTTTTTCGCTTAATGCTTCCGCAACTATCCAAGATATTTAAACAAGTTGTATTCTTGCGAACGCCCTATTTTCACACTGAAATGGTTGAACTGACACGCCCTGATATTGTCCTCACAGGCAATGCGGAACGGTATCTAGCAAATGTATCTTCCGACTTAAACGCCCCCGCATTTCAGATGTATGCCTATACGCATAATTCTAATTCCAAACCTTCTTCATTATTCTTAAACGCATTCCGAGCAGTCACCTCACCGAACTCAGCCTCATCAGTAAAGTTTTTTACCGAGCTTTTCGACGATACCGCTCAGCAAAAAATCATGATCGGTCCATCTCACATGGTTAGGTGGGCACAGCATGTGACCAATGGTCTGCTACGCCAGCCACAAGAGCCCGGGCAGCTTATCGGCTTCGGTGGCGCACCAGTCTGGTCTTCTCGTTTGTTCGATAAAGCCAAACAAGAATGTCCAGAGGGTTCTAAAATTCTATTAATGGTGGGAGATTTCCGCTTTGGGAATGATGTCGCCCTAAATCCCACCCGGGACTCGCTGCCAATATTTCTTCCTAACCTATCAGGCATCAATGCCAAAGCGATCACACCTGGTAACGATGACTATATGCGCGAGCGGGCGCATCGGGCGCTCGAGGCTTGGAATAAGCACTTCAAGAATCAGATCCATTTCCTTTTTTGGGATCTGTTTTGCAGACAAGTTCAAGATAGACTGGCAGGGCGCCATATACACAGCAAGGAATACCGCCACCCGCACTGGAACCTTGACGAGAGCCAAAGCAAGGTCCCTGCTGCAAAGTTAATTGATCTGTCTCCACTGCTCAAGCTTCCTATGCATGAAGTGATGAGACTCTTTATCGACCCGAGCTCTCACCCATCCCAAATTGGCTATTTGACTATTACTAACTGTTTTAACTTCGGTACTGACTCGCGCACTGCATTCAACAAAGCCGTTAATGAGGTTGAACGGAGCCTTTTGTCCTCTGCAACACAGTTGGTGGCCCGCAAAAAACGCCCCATTCTGTTATGCGGCAGAAGCGTATGGCTAGACACATTACTCAGGTATCTTGGTCAAACCGGCCGCGAAAAACTATCAAAAATCGGCGTCCAGATACTAACAGTGAACGTGCAAGTCGGTCATAGCAAGGACCCAGTGAGGCCGCTTTATAATGGCACTAACTATTGTCGAGTATTTATTTCTGACGACGGTGACCAAAGCAAAATCTCCTCTGACCTACGTCAGAACCTTGCCAGTTACGGAACTGACCGCATCATATCTATCGCTTGGGAAGCGAGTTGTTTCGAGATCATTTCAAAACGAAATGAAACACCTCTCTCTCTGCATGATAAGAACTATTCAAAATCCAACTCCTCTAACTGCATAAGTGTTTTAGATGCCGATACGGAGCTTGGACCCTATGCGTACCCGACCTTCACTGGCCTTTTGAAGCTCTTTGATTCAATTTGATTCTTCTGCCCATCACACTTGTGGAGCTCAATAATATATCTATCCAAATAGCCATGGCCCGCCGAAAGATAGCAGCATGCAAGCTCTATTGTAAGGTTCCGTTTTCAGCTAGCCAGGTGCAGCTTTGTATTTGGAGGACCTGATAATAGCAATGTTCACCCGTCACCCATTATTTGGACGGGGCGACAGAGAGGATTCACCATGCAAGTACGCTTAATTGATCCGCAACCATTGATCGTCCTAGAGGTCAATAAGGTATACTTTTGCGGCAGGTTTCACTGCCGTTGAGGTCATACAAACATGGACATGAGAGCGCGTGGGCTCTATGACAATATCATAAGGTAGGAAAACTAGTGAAAATTTTAGTAACAGGTGGTGCCGGATTCATCGGCTCGGCAGTCATACGCCACATCATCACCCGCACGGATGATTCGGTCGTAAACGTAGACAAACTGACCTATGCAGGCAACCTTGAATCCCTGCACTCTGTGGACCATAACCCGCGGTATGCTTTCGAACACGTCGATGTCTGCGATCGCGCCGAGTTGGATCGTGTGTTCCAACAGCACCAACCGGATGCCGTGATGCATCTGGCTGCTGAGTCCCACGTCGACCGCTCGATCTCCGGTCCGTCCGAATTCATCCAGACCAACATCATCGGCACTTACAACCTACTGGAAGCTGCCCGGGGTTATTGGATTTCGTTGGATGACGATCGCAGAGCAACTTTTCGCTTCCACCACATCTCCACCGACGAAGTCTATGGCGACTTGGAAGGCCCAGAAGACCTCTTCACTGAAACCACCCCTTACCAGCCAAGCTCGCCCTACTCGGCCAGTAAAGCCAGCTCGGACCACCTAGTTCGCGCCTGGGCGCGCACCTATGGCCTGCCTACGCTGGTGACTAACTGCTCGAACAATTATGGACCGTTCCACTTCCCAGAAAAGCTCATCCCGCTGGTGATTCTGAACGCTCTGGAAGGCAAACCACTGCCTATTTATGGCAAAGGCGATCAGATCCGCGACTGGTTGTACGTTGAGGACCACGCCCGTGCACTCTATAAAGTGGTGACCGAGGGCAAGGTAGGTGAAACCTACAACATCGGCGGCCATAACGAGAAACAGAACATCGAGGTGGTACGCACGGTCTGCTCGCTGCTAGACGAGCTGCGCCCTGACTCCAAATTCCGCCCTCATGCTGAACTGCTGACCTACGTTCAGGATCGCCCAGGCCACGATCTGCGTTATGCAATCGACGCGAGCAAGATCCAGCGCGAACTGGGTTGGGTTCCAGAAGAAACCTTCGAATCGGGCATTCGCAAGACCGTGCAATGGTACTTGGACAACCCTGAATGGGTTGCACACGTCAAAAGCGGTAGCTATCAGCAATGGATTGACAATAACTACGCCACGCATACAGGCCAAGCATGAAAATTCTGCTGCTCGGTAAAAACGGCCAGGTAGGCTGGGAGCTGCAGCGCGCGCTGATCGTCCTGGGTGAGGTTGTAGCGCTCGACCGACACCCAGCCTCCACACCCTACGGTGAACTTAAAGGTGATTTGTCAGATCTCGACAGCCTTCGAGCCGCCATTATCGCTGTGTCGCCTCAAGTGATTGTCAACGCAGCCGCCTATACGGCAGTGGATAAAGCTGAGAGCGAACGCGAGACTGCCCATATTGTGAACGCCTTGGCTAGCCAAGTGATGGCGGAGGAAGCCAAGCGCCTGGATGCATGGTTGGTTCACTACTCAACCGACTACGTTTTCGACGGCACAGGCACTACCCCGTGGAGCGAAACCGACAGCGTTGCGCCGGTTAACTATTATGGCGCTACCAAGCTCGAAGGCGAACAACTGATACAGGCTTCGGGCTGCAAGCATCTGATTTTCCGCACCAGCTGGGTGTACGCTGCGCGAGGTAACAACTTCGCCAAGACGATGGTGCGGTTGGCCAAAGAACGTCCAACGCTCAATGTCATCGCGGATCAGGTCGGTGTTCCCACGGGAGCAGATCTGCTCGCAGATGTGGCCGTTTTGGCGCTGCAGCAGGCGTTGCACAACCCGGATCTGGCTGGGGTCTACCACCTGGCTCCGTCGGGCGAAACAACATGGCATGCCTACGCCAGCTATGTTATTGAGTTCGCGCGGAGTCATGGCGAAGATCTCATGGTCGAAGCCGTGAATCCAATTGCCACTACCGAGTACCCTACCCCGGCCAGTCGCCCGTTGAATTCGCGCTTGGATACCGCCAAGCTTCGCAACTCGTTCACGCTGCACTTGCCAGACTGGCAAAGTGGTGTCACCCGTATGCTCATGGAAGCTCTGAATAAATGAACACAACCAATCGTAAAGGGATCATTCTGGCTGGTGGTTCCGGAACGCGTCTGCACCCGGCAACGCTTTCTGTTTCGAAGCAGCTCTTGCCTGTTTATGACAAGCCGATGATCTATTATCCGCTGGGCACTTTGTTGCTGGCAGGCATCCGCGACATTCTGATCATCTCCACCCCGCAAGATACGCCGCGTTTCGAGCAGCTTCTGGGCGACGGCAGCCAATGGGGCATCAATCTGACGTACGCCGTACAGCCGAGCCCGGACGGCCTGGCGCAGGCATTTACGATCGGGGCTGACTTCATCGGCAATGATCCCTCGGCACTGGTGCTGGGCGATAACATTTTCTACGGTCACGATTTCCAGTCACTGCTGCTGAACGCTGGTAAGCGCAACGCGGGTGCTTCGGTGTTCGCTTATCATGTGCAGGATCCTGAACGTTACGGTGTAGCGGAATTCGACGAGACCGGTCGTGTACTGTCGCTAGAAGAAAAGCCCGCGCTTCCGAAATCCAGCTATGCAGTGACCGGCCTCTACTTCTACGATAACCAAGTTGTCGACCTGGCCCGTGACTTGAAACCGTCCGCGCGGGGCGAGCTTGAAATTACCGATTTGAATAATCTCTACCTGCAGCAAGAGCAACTGCATGTCGAGATCATGGGCCGTGGTTACGCATGGCTGGACACCGGTACCCACGACAGCTTGCTGGATGCGAGCCAATACATCGCAACCATGGAGCGCCGCCAGGGCCTCAAAGTGGCCTGTCCGGAAGAAATTTGCTATCGCGCCGGCTGGATCGACGCCGAGCAGCTTGAGCGTCTGGCACAGCCATTGCTCAAGAACGGTTATGGCCAGTACCTGAAAAATCTGCTTAAAGAGAAGATCTTCTGATGAAAGCGATACCTTTGGCCATCCCCGAAGTTTTTCTGTTCACCCCAACGGTTTTCGGTGATGAGCGCGGCTTTTTTTACGAGAGTTTCAACGCGCGCGCGTTCAATGAAATAACCGGCCAACAAGCAGAATTTGTTCAAGACAACCACTCCCGCTCGACAAAGGGCGTACTGCGCGGCTTGCACTATCAGTTGCCGCCCCATGCTCAGGGCAAGCTGGTACGGGTGGTGCAGGGTGAGGTATTTGATGTCGCAGTTGATATCCGCCGCTCATCGCCCACCTTTGGTAAATGGGTGGGCGCTGTGTTGTCTGCGCAGAACCATAACCAGTTATGGATCCCGCCAGGGTTTGCCCACGGTTTCGTCACGCTAAGCGAGACAGCAGAGTTTCTCTACAAGACAACCGACTTCTATTCACCACAAAGCGAGCGCTGCATCGCTTGGGATGATCCAGAAATCGCAATCGAATGGCCTATTGAATACACACCCTCGCTCTCCGCTAAGGATTGCTTGGGCGTGTCATTGAGTAAGGCAGAGCACTTCGATTGAGGTGATCGCTTGGCGTGGTCGAGATAACGACTAATCGAAGATTTCGACCACGCCTACCACTGCACCCTCCGCACTGGTGACCGCCAGAGCCCTGATTTTATTGTCCAGCATGTAAGACTCCGCCTCGGAGAGCTGCGCATTTTCAAAAATGGTGTGCGGCTTCCCAGTCATGAACTGAGCAACAGTTTCTTGAGTGATGCCTGGGTTTTCCAGCAGCGCACGGCGGAGGTCACCGTCAGTCACGATGCCTACCAACTGATCCCCTTCCAACACAACAGCCAAGCCGAGACGACTGCGCGTCATCACCAACAGGCAATCGTGGAATCCGGTAGCCCGCGTTACAACCGGGGCCGGTGAATGCATCACATCTTTGACCCGGGTGAGCAGTTTACGGCCAAGGCTACCCCCGGGGTGGTAACGGGCGAAGTCCATAGGTTTGAACTGGAGAGCTTCGATTAACGCAACCGCGAGCGCATCCCCCATGGCCATCGTTGCCAAGGTGGACGTGGTCGGTGCCAGGTTATTTGGGCAAACCTCACGTTCAACCGAGATATCAAGCCAAATGTCGGCGTGCGTCGCCAAGGTGGATTTGCCATTGCCTGTCATGGCAATGATCTTGTTGCCGAATGACTTGAGGCTTGGGATGAGCTTGATTACTTCCTCAGTTTCGCCGCTATAGCTGATGAGAATCAGCACATCCACCGGCTTCAACATGCCCAAGTCCCCGTGGAACGCCTCCGCAGGGTGCAAAAAGAAGCTGGGGGTGCCCGTGGAGGCGAAAGTCGCGACCATTTTTTGACCAATCAGACCTGACTTGCCCATGCCGCACACTACAGCGCGACCTTGACAGCCCAGCAGAAGCTCCACTGCACTTTGAAACTCACCGTTCAAACGATCAGCGAGTTCGTTGACGGCGCGAGCTTGGGCGATGAGTGCTTGTTTGGCAATATTGAGGTGATTCATATTCTTCCATGAAGGATTTGATTAATGGCAAATATGTGAATTTTAAAGGCTTCACTACGCGGTGCAAAGCGGGACAGCTGACATACCCAAGCCCTCGTTCACGCAGGTTTAGCTTAACCTCCGCTTTGGACCCCTGCGCTGCCGTCAGCTGAACTAAAGCCCGTACAACATGAACAGAGCCAGCACCAGTTGGCGCTGGAGGCAGTGCATAACTCCACCAGCTGACGCATGACTGTGCCGCTTAGCTGGCTGAAAACCTGGGCTGCAAGCTAACCACCGCACAGAGCGCGGGGCCGTAAAGGCCCCGCACCGTTATGCTAGCGCGTGGGGGAAAATGCCCAAAGTTTCATGACTATGTAGTTGAGCACCGGCACCACAAAAATCACCATCAGCAAACCAAAGGCGTAATGCCACCCCAGGAACTCCACCAGCGAGGTGATCGCCAGGGTAAGGGCCAACGACACCAAAGAAACCAGCAAAAAGCGCCGATAGCCAAGAAAACTGGCGGGCGTTTTGAAGGTGAAACGGCTATTGAGGATATACGACATCACGTTGGCAAACATGAACGCCACGCCATTGGCAACATAGGCCGGCGGTGCCAACAGTTCCATCAACGTGACCACGATTCCCGCATGCACTAGAGTGTTGGTCACGCCCACCAGGCCGAAGCGGATGAACTCGTGGTAACGTTGGGGGACTAGATTGATCACTTGATAACATCACGCACTATGTAAACCGGCCGTTTTTTCGACTCGGCAAAAATCCGCCCTACGTATTCTCCCAAAACACCAATGCCAATCAGCTGTACACCACTGGCAAACAATATGGTGATCATGATCGATGCATAACCCGGCGTGTCAGCACCAAAGAAAATGGTTTTGATCAGCAAGTAAGCGGCGTACAAGAATGACAACGCCGACACTGCACAACCGAGATAGGTCCAGATGCGCAACGGCGCACTGCTGAAGCTGGTGATGCCCTCGATTGCAAAGTTCCACAGTTTCCAGGTATTGAAGCTTGAGGTACCGTGCTCACGCGGGGCTACTTTGTACTCCACGGTGGTGGTCCGGAAGCCCACCCAGGCAAATAAACCTTTCATGAAGCGTCTTGTTTCAGGGAGGGTTTTCAAGGCTTCAACGACCTTGCGGTCCATCAGTCGAAAATCGCCGACATCGGCAGGAATATCAATGTCGGAAATCCGGTTGTGCACACGGTAGAACCAGTTGGCCGTCAGCTTTTGCACAGCGTGGTCAGTGTCACGGTCGACCCGCTTGGCCAGCACCACTTCTGCACCCTCCTCCCACTTCTGAATAAGCTCGAGGATGACCTCTGGCGGGTGCTGCAGGTCAGAATCAATGGGGATTACCGCGTCACCAGTGGCAAAATCAAGGCCCGCAGATATGGCCGCCTCCTTGCCGAAGTTGCGCGACAGGTCGACAACGGTAAGGTAATGGTTTGCTGCTTTGGCTTTGACCAGCTCATCGTACGTGCGGTCACGGCTGCCATCGTTGATACCAATAACTTCGAGCTCGTAGCGGTCGGCGAGCGGTGCGAATACTTCGTTGATCCTGGCGAAAAAAGCTTGTACACCCTTTTCTTCGTTATAAAACGGCGAGACCAGGGAAACTTTTCGCTTTGGCAAAGGGGTCATTGAACTTTACTCCCTGTTGGCTGGAAGCTGCACACATGGGCGAAATCGATTTCTATGCACGCAGGTTGGCGGTCTGCCGGGAACAACGCTTTCACCTGTGCTACTGCAGGGAAATCGCCGCGGTTGAACACATACATCGAATTGGCCATTTGCGAGCCTGCAATTTCGGCCTGGGTGCTTTCCACTGCGCAGTTAGAAGCCGCTCGTGATACATAACCGGTGTTGATCTTCAGGTTATGCACGGAGGCAAAGCGCATGGTTGGCATCAGCGTGTTCAAAATCTGGTCGGCCCGACCGCAACGGAACTTGGGGAAAAAGTACAAGTACTGGGTGTCGGTAGTGAGTTGTTGGTTCCAGGTCGGCTGGGTCAGCACGGCCGCAGCAGGACGTTTGGCGGTATCGACCAGACGGTGGCGCAAGTTGGACAGGTCTGCCAATTGCAGGCCGATCAATACCACCATGCTGACGGCAAATACTTTGGCACCCAAGCGTTTATAGAGGCTCGCAATGGCAAATATCACCACGCAATAACCCACCGGCCAGAAGAACCTGCCCGAGGCACGGAACTGAGAGGTGATACGGTCCATGAACGAAGGATAGTGAAGCGAGACAATTTCATGCACGCCAAGGTAGATGGTGTCTGAAAGCGCGTAGGCGGTGAAGAGGAACATCAGCCATGTCAGTGCCCGGTGTTTGGCGAAGCTGCTCTCGGACGCACTACGGTTCAGCACCCAGGCAAGCGCAAAGGCCAGCAGCACACCCAGGCCAAGATAGTTGAAGCCTTCATACTGGCCAGGCATTTCAGGGTCGGGGAACTTGATGTACTTGCCACCATGAAACGGTGATAGCAAGTTCATTGAATAAGTACCGAAACCGGACTCTGGTGCTACTTCTACCCGCTCCATGGGGAAGATGGTAAGAAACAGGCTGGCACCGATTATCACGAAGGGAATGGCAGCTCGGGCCAATTCACGCGGTGCGCGCCACGACGGCTGGTGAAACAGCCCGGCAACGTAGATGGCGCTGGCCATTACACAGAGATAGATGTTGACGTAGAACGACGATACCAACAGCAACGTCCAGCCCAGCCGCTCTGGCGTGACCGTGCGACGGCTGCGGACATACAACGCCAGTGCGCAAAGGATAATCCAGTGCGACATCAGCGAGATATGCCCCAGGCGGGTAGTTAGCGCCGGGAACGTCAACAGGCACACCACCAAGGCCAACAGCGCCAACCAGGAATGCACCCGCAATTCACGCAGGATCCACCAGCCGCATACAGCCTGGGCGATGAAGGAAAGCGCGACCCACACACCGAACGGGTTGAACGGCGCGAAGCTAGAAGGTACGAAAACCTTTAGCAGCAACGCGTACAACGGGATCGCGTCAACAAAAGTGGCGCGCGTGCCTTGCGGATAGTTGATGCTGTCGAAAGCCAGTAGCGGGTAGCTGAATGGCGCATTAAAGAAGGCGTTGAACCCAGCGAAGTACTGAGTGACATCATCGACCTCGGTTAACCAATACGAGGATGTCCCAGTGATGAAGCCCGCGGGAAAGTAGCGCAGGACAAAAAACACCCCAATAGCCAGCGCGACCGCAAAGCCGGCTCTCCCCGTTGAGTCTAACTTCAAACGCATTTCCCTATATCCCAAATTTTCTGCTGTGTCGTGACTGGCTTATCAAAACTTGTACTTGTCGATCTCGCCAATGAGTTGCTGTGCGCTGGCCTTCCAGGTAAGCCAAGGCATCTGGCTAGACTGCGGGTGCCGCCCTTCGGCATGCAGCAACAACCATTCGCCAATACTGTCGGCAACTGCCTGGGCATCGGCACCCGAGAAGAACCACGCATGCTCACCCGCCACTTCGCGGAACACAGGGAGGTCGCGGGCAATAATGGGCAGTTGGTATTGCGCAGCTTCAATCAACGGCAGGCCAAAACCCTCACCGTAAGAGGCCGCTACCAGGCAATCGCAGTTGTTATACAGATATTCGAGGTATTCGTCGCTAGCCCCTTCCAGCCAGAGCAGCCGTTTGCCGGCCTCCGGATGGTTGCGCAGCTTGGCTGCCAGGTCGTCGACCAGCCAGCCGTGCTTGCCGACAATTATCAGGTTGGCCTCTACGCCGGCCGCCCAGAGGCGCTCGAACGCTTCCAGTGCCTGGGCATGGCCCTTGCGTGGTTCAAGGGTACCGACCATGAGGAAATTGGTGTTGTCGGCCAAAGCTTCAAGGCGCTTGGCCGGGTCTTGCGGGAGACCGGTGGAAGGCATGGACTGGTCGATGTCCGCCCCCAGGTGGAACGCGCCAATACGGAACGGGCGTTCGCCTGCCAGGTTGTTTTCGGCCAGCCAGTCGCGCAACTCGTCCGCCACAGCGCGGGAGATGCACAGCGCACCATCGTATTCGGCAACGGCATGGATCCACGTGCGGTAGTGAGCTTGCAGGCTGTCGACGAAGCAGTGCGGCAACTGCAGGATCAGCAGGTCGTATACCACGAAGAAAATGTTCACCCCATGGCTACGCAAGGTATCGAGGTAGCTGCGCTTATGCGGCAACACGTCCATCAGCAGGTCAAGGCACAGGTATACATCGCCAGCGCGGTAGCTGATGGCTTCATCTTCGACGTGCTCGAACGCCTGGCCAAGGAACTTGGCGGTAAAGCGCGAGGCATGGCGGTAAAAAGCTTCGCCGGCGACGGTATATACAGGCCGCACGTCATACGCCGCAGGCGGGTTGGTCAACCATTCCAGCAGGATGCTGCGCACTACCCGTTGGATGCCACTCTTGCCGTCGTGCTTGCTCAGCTCGGAGATATCCACGAACAGTTGTGGCTTGCCAGCCGGGCCCTGTAGCGAGTAGTCAATGGCTTTTGCCAGCCGCTTGATATCCACTGCACCGGGCTGCAACAGGGCTCGGCCAGCAAGGCCGTCGATCAGCGCCTGCAGGGCGTCGGTGGCCTGGTCGACCGCGACAGGTTTATCGGCTTGGGCCAGTGCTTGCTCAAAGGCTTCCACGGCAGCCTTGCCGGTAAGGTCCCACGAGAAAGCTTCAGCGCGCTGCAAACCATGGGCTGCCAGGCGCTCGCGGAACGCTTCATCGCCCAGTGCCTGACGCAGCTTTGCCACCAAAGACTGGGTATTGAGCGGGTCGAAAGTCGCTTCCTCCAGCCCGATGACCTCGGGCACGCTGGAAGTATTGGCACCGATAACCGGGGCGCCGCACTTCATCGCTTCCAGCGGTGGCAAGCCGAAGCCCTCGTGCCATGAAGGGAACACGTAGAGCTGGCATGCGTTATACAGTGCAACCAGTTCCTCATCGGTAATGTAGCCGGTGAAGACCAAGTCGGTGTCCCCCAGGCCTTGGCTGCGCGCAGCGGCGCGGTACTGGTCGATATGAAACTGCGGCATCTTGCCTGCAAAAACCAGCTGCACATTACCAGCTTCCTGGCGAACCTTGGCGAATGCCTCGATCAGCCTTACCAGGTTCTTGCGTTCATCGGCCCCCCCCGAGTAGAGCACGAAGGGGGTGCGCAAGCCGAAGCGCACGGCCAGGGCCTGACGCTGCGCTGCGTCCAGTTCGATGGGCCGGAATATCTCGTCGGCCGCTGTCGACACATTCACAACCTTGGCGGCCTCCAAAGGCAGCAGGGACAGTGCCTCTTGGCGGGCGAACTGGGAAATCGACAGCAACAGGCCGTACTGTTTGAACGCCTCGACCTTGTCCAGGTAGTGCGCCTTGTAGCCCGGGTTGGGGTCCAGGTACTGCCGGGGGCTGACCAGCGGAATCAGGTCATACAGGGTTGCACTGACCAGCGCCCGCTGATCCAGTTGCGGGCTGCCGATCACGGCATCGTCGATATAGCCTTCCACCGGGCTACAGACATGTACCACATCGGGTTGCAAGTCATCGATGCAGGCCTGGCGGATACGCTCGGCCACCTCGCGCCGCGCGCGGTTGGCCGGGTCGCGTGCAGACACCGGGCCTTCAGCGTACCACACGCGGATGTGGCTTTGCGGCAGCAGGCCGATGAACGCTGTGCGGATGCTGTCGATGCTGTCTGACAGCATGCCGTTGAGCAGCAGGTATACCTCATGGCCGTTACTGTTGCGCACGATGCCCTGCGCCAGGGAAAGGCTGTAGCGCCCGATACCACGGAAACGGCTCTCGGTTTGCGCGCCCTGCAAGTCAATTACGATACGCATTCAGTGCTTGCTCTTAATCATGGCTTCGCTGAGGGCGCTTTCAATCGAGCGCCCACGCGGTGTCAAGGGTGCGTGGTCGATCACGCCGTGTTGTGGGTCACTGGCCATTGCCACGGGTTCGGTTGCCAGTACCCGGCGAATCTGCTGCGTCAGCCAAGGGCTACGGTGCAAAGCCGCCAGCACCAAGCGTTTTACCGCCGGGCGCCGCTCTACCCAAAGCCGCGCATGCGGTGCCACGCGACGCAACGCAGCCTTGCCGTGCCGGGAAGGCCAGTACAGCACCCGGCCTATCATGCGCAGCGGCGCGCTAACCCGCCACGAGGTGCTGGCAAGCATTGCCTGCAATTGTTGCTCAACGGCCTGGGCGCGCTGGAAGTGATGATGGCAATTTTCCAGCGCCACGTTGCGCTCTTGCTGCACTGCGCCAAACTGCTGCTGCAGGTCATTTAGAGCTGTCTGGTAGCGATCCTGGATCACCAGCAACTGATGGGTTTGCTGGGCCTGGACCTCGGCCATGATTCGCTGGAATTCAGCGGGTTCGAAGAATGTCGCTCGCACCGTTTCCACCGTGTTGTGCAGTTCAGCGAACCGGCGGTCGATCGCGCGATCGTAGCGGTGCGCCAGTTGGTCGAGTGAGATGCCATAAGCCGCCTCGAACATGTCGTCAAAGGGCTGCAACTGGCTTGGGCTAGCGGCTTTCTGCGCTACCACGGCGTAGTCCGGGCTGACGCTGAACAACACGTTCAACACGCCAAGGGGCGCTTGTTCGTCATGGACTTCAGGCGGTTCCTGCAACCGCACAATCTTGGCCCGGGCAAACCCGCTGTAATCCGCCAGAAACGACATCAGCAGGCTGGGCAAAGGTTGTTCGTGGGTTGGGTCAAGGTAGAAATTGTTGGTGCCAACCGTCACGTTTTCAGCGTTGGGGGTTTCCAGAATCAGCAGCCCGGCAGGGCGCAGTACCCGCAAAGATTCGGCAACCAGTTCCTGCAAAACGGCAAACGGCAGGTGCTCGGCGATATGAAACCCGCTTACCGCCACCTGGCTGTTATCGGGCAGCTTGCGCAGCGCGCTCAGCACATCATCCTTGTTCGCCGGCAGCTTGAGCGCTTCGCAGGCTTCCAGCATGCCGTCGTCCAGGTCTACACCCAGTGGTGAAAAGCCCTCGCGCACCATCAGCTCCAGCCACTCTCCACGGCCACAACCTAGATCAAGTACAGGGCAGTCAGCGTACAACGCCTTGAGCGGTTCGAGGAACGGCAGATAGGCCTGGAGCCGCTGTGTGATCGTCTCGCGCGAACCACGGTAACGGTCCTCGAAAGCCCTGTAAAAACCTGCATTCATCAATTGCACTCCACTGTAGGCGGTATCCACGCAAGGCCTACGAAGTTCTGTTCGGACATGTTCACCACATTGAACACCAACGCGAGGTCACGCCACTCATAGTTATCAGCGATATGGCTGTCGGTGGCGTGCAAGGCAACAGCCACCGAATAAGATCCCACCCCCAGGTTTGCCGGGAAGCGGAAGGCGTAGGTCAACCTTGTACCCGCCGCAAGGTCGGTGCGCACGCACTGCAGGTGGTGAGTGTTGGTACCAAAGACGTCCTGACCAAGGCGGTCCTTGATCACATAACCCACCACCAATTCCGGCAAGCGTGCATGCACCTGGACGCCGATACTCAGGCAAACGGCCTCTCCGACCGTAATGTACTCAACCGGCGCGCCCTCGGCGTTAAGCAGCGCCACCTTGGCAATACTGGCCTTCCCGCTACCTGAACGCGTTTGCACGCTACCATCCTGCAAGGTCTGGACCTCGACCGTGGCGTTTTCTTTCTGTGCAATGATGGCGTTGTAGTAATCCATTACTTCTTCGGGCGGCCCGTCCTTGATCACGGTACCGCCGTCCAGCAGAATCGCGCGGTTGCACAAGGCCTGGATCGCGCCACGGTCGTGGGACACGATCAACAGTGTGGTACCGGCCTTTTGAAATTCCTTGATACGGCTAAAGCTTTTGTGCTGGAAATAGCTGTCACCTACTGACAACGCCTCATCAATGATGAGGATTTCCGGCCGAAACGCGGTCGCCACCGCGAACGCCACGCGCATCTGCATGCCGCTTGAATAGGTACGCACGGCCTGGTCAAAGTACTCGCCAATTTCGGCGAACGCTTCAATGTCGGCTATGACGCCGTCGATCTGCTCCGTGCTGAACCCCATCAGGCCAGCGGCGTGGTAGGCATTCTGACGGCCGGTAAGCTCGGCATTGAAACCCATACCCAGCTCAAGAATAGCGGCGATACGCCCGTGTACCTGCACGCGCCCTTCGGTAGGCTGCAGCGTACCGGTAATCATCTTCAGCAGGGTCGATTTG
>NZ_BCBD01000102.1:0-19774 GCF_001320345.1 Pseudomonas sp. NBRC 111127
AGGCTCCAGAAATAAGGTCACCAGTCTATTGGTAAAATGAATTCGTATTTCTGGTGTTATTTCACTAATCGAATGACTCGATTTCATCAATCGACCGCTGATGTATACAACTTTCAGGATTCCTGATTACATACGCGTTCGCCTACGACCTCGGTAATCGCCCAGGCGTATTGCGACGGGCTTAAGCCATGTCATTTACCGCTACCAAGAAAACCCTCCTCGTCAAGAACGCCCAACTGCTGGTCACCATGGACAGCGAACGCCGCGAAATCAAAAACGGCGGCCTGTACATCGAAGACAACCTGATCAAGCAAGTGGGCCCCAGCGATAGCCTGCCCCAGCACGCCGACGTGGTGCTGGACATGGCCGGCAAGGTGGTCATCCCGGGCCTGGTCAACACCCACCACCATATGTACCAGAGCCTGACCCGCGTGGTGCCGGCGGCTCAGGACGGTGAACTGTTCAACTGGCTGACCAACCTGTACCCGATCTGGGCTCGGCTGACCCCGGAAATGATCGCGGTGTCGACCCAGACCGCCATGGCCGAGCTGATGCTGTCCGGCTGTACCACCTCCAGCGACCACCTGTACATCTACCCCAACGGCTGCAAGCTAGACGACAGCATTCATGCCGCCAGCGAGATCGGCATGCGCTTCCATGCCGCGCGCGGCAGCATGAGCGTAGGGCAAAGCCAGGGCGGCCTGCCGCCAGATGCGGTGGTCGAGAAGGAAGCCGACATTCTCAAGGAGTCGCAGCGCCTGATCGAGGACTACCACGACGCCAGTCACGGGTCGATGCGCCGCATCGTCGTGGCGCCCTGCTCGCCGTTCTCGGTCAGCCGCGACCTGATGCGCGAAGCTGCGGTGTTGGCGCGCCAGTATGGCGTTTCGCTGCACACCCACCTCGCCGAGAACGTCAACGACATCGCCTATAGCCGTGAAAAATTCGGCATGACGCCCGCCGAGTATGCCGAAGACCTCGGCTGGGTCGGCCACGACGTCTGGCACGCCCACTGCGTACAGCTCGACCAGCATGGCATCGAGCTGTTCGCCCGTACCGGTACCGGGGTTGCCCACTGCCCTTGCTCGAACATGCGCCTGGCCTCCGGCATCGCCCCGGTGCGCAAGATGCGTGACCACGGCGTTGCGGTCGGCCTGGGCGTAGACGGTTCGGCCTCCAATGACGGCGCCAGCATGATCGGCGAAGTGCGCCAGGCCCTGCTGCTGCAGCGGGTTGGCTTCGGCCCCGACGCCATGACCGCCCGTGAAGCGCTGGAAATCGCGACCCTGGGCGGCGCCAAAGTGCTCAACCGCAACGACATCGGCGCCCTGGCACCGGGCATGGTCGCCGACTTCGTCGCGTTCGACCTGGGCCATGTGGCTTACGCCGGCGGCCACAACGACCCGTTGGCCGCGCTGGTGTTCTGCACCCCGACCCAGGTCCACACCAGCGTCATCAATGGCCGCGTGGTGGTCAAGGACGCCCAGTTGGCCACGGTCGACCTGCCGCGGGTGCTGGAACGCCACAACCAGCTGGCCCTGCAATTGGTCAGCGGCGCCTGAACGCGACGGCAAGCCAGCCGTTTGCGCTGCACCCGCGTGCTGTGGGCTCGCCGGCGATGGGCTGCAACGCAGCCCGTTGCCTCAGTTGCGCAACACCTGGTCGCCGGCATTGGCCGGCAAGCGCAGGGCGTCCAGCAGGGCCACACCGGCAATCAGTGCAAGGCCAAGCAACGCCCAGTGGAAGTCGGCAACGGTCAACCCGCTCTCGCCGCCACGCAGTTGCATGGCCACGCGCAACAGCAGCGCTACCACCGCCACCCCCAACGCCATGGCCAGCTGGAAGCACATGCTGAACAGCGTCGATGCCTCGGCCATCTGCTGCTGCGGCACATCGGCAAACCCCACCGCGTTGTAGGTGGTGAACTGCATCGACCGTGACAGCCCGCCCATGAACAGCACCAGCGCCATCCAGTACCACGCCATGCCCTGCTGCAACCCCAGGCAGGCCAGGATGCAGGCCACGCCGACCAGGCCGTTGCCCAGCAACACGCGGCGAAAACCAAAGCGCCGCAACAACCCGCTGGTGAAGGGCTTCATCGCCAGGTTGCCGGCAAAGATCGCCAGCACCAAGAGGCCGGCGTCCAACGGTGGCAGGCCGAAGCCAACCTGCAACAGCAAAGGGATCAGAAACGGTAACGCGCTGATCGACAGGCGGAACAGGGTGCCGCCCACGATGCTGACCCTGAAGGTACGGATGGCCAGGGTGTGCAGGGGCAACAGGGGGGCCGGGTGGCGCCGACCGTGACGGATGGCCAACCCGGTCAGCACAGCCCCAAGCACTACCAGTACCAGCCCTGCCCCCAGGCTGTCGCCGGCCAGTGACCCGAGCAGCTCCAGGCCCACCAGCCAGGCCGCACAGGCCGAGCCCAACCAGACGAAGCCCAGCGTGTCGAAGCGGCGCGGCGCCTCGCAGCGGGTGTCGGGTATCAACAGCCAGGCGGCGGCAAGGGCCAGCAAACCGAGGGGAATGTTCAGGTAGAAGATCCACGGCCACGACCCGTGCGTGACGATCAGGCCACCGAGCGGCGGGCCCAGTACCGGTGCCACCAGGCCCGGCCAGGTGATGACCGCGAGCTGCTTCACCAGGTCTTTTTTCTCGGTGGTGCGCAACACCACCAACCTCCCCACCGGAACCATCAGGGCGCCGCCGATGCCCTGCAACACCCGTGCAGCCACAAAGGTTTCCAGGCTGGCGGCCAGCCCACACAGCAACGAAGCGGCAGTGAACAAGGCGATCGCCCCGGCGAACACCTGGCGCGGGCCAAAGCGCTCGGCGAGCCAGCCACTGAGCGGGATGAACACCGCCACCGCCAGCAGGTAGGCACTGATACCGATGTTCAGGCTGACCGCGCTTTGGCCGAAGTCGCTGGCCATTTGCGGCAGCGCGGTGGCAATGACGGTGGCGTCCAGGTTTTCCATGAAGAACGTGATGGCCACCAGCAAGCCAATGCAGGTGGTCTGGCGCGAGCGCTGGGCAGCTGCCGGGTGGGCCAGGGTGCCAGGGCGTTGCGTTGGCGGCCCGGTCATGGGCAACCGAGCCGCCGTTCGAGGGCGCGGAGCTGCACGGGCACGTTGGCAACCATAGGCCTACTCCAGCGGGATGGTCAGGCGATCGATCACGGCACCGGTTTCGGGGCGCACCCCGCGCCACCAGGCAAACGCCTCTGCCGCCTGCTCGACCAGCATGCCCACGCCATCGGCCAGGCGCGCAACACCTTGTTCACGGGCCAGGCGCAGGAACGGCGTGAGGCCTTTGCCATAAGCCAGTTCGTAGGCCAGCCGGGCCTCGGCCAGGGCCCCGGCAGGCAGCGGTGGCAACTCACCGACCAGGCTGGCAGAGGTGGCGTTGACCACGATATCGAAAGCCTGCCCCGGCAGTTCTTCGTACCGGCTGATACGCAGCCGCGGGTGATTCAGCTCATTGCGCAGCGCCACGGCCTTGGCCATGTCGCGGTTGGCGATCACCAGCTCGGCAGGGCCGGCCTGCAGGAACGGCAGGAGCGCCCCACGCACCGCGCCACCCGCCCCCAGTACCAGCACACGACGCGCATGCAGCGGCTCCCCGAGGTTGACCTCGATATCGCGCAGCAGGCCAATACCATCGAAATTCTCTGCCACGATGCCGCCGTTCTCGAACTTCAGGGCATTGGCAGCGCGGGCCAGTTGCGCTCGTTCGCTGCAGCGCTCGGCCAGTTCGAAGGCGCGCAGCTTGAACGGTGCCGTGATGTTCATGCCCAGCCCACCCTCACCGCGGAACGCCAGCACCTGGGCCTCGAAGCCCTCCAGCGACCCCTCGATTGCGCCATATTCCAGCTGCTGGCCACAGGCTTGGGCGAACAGCCCGTGGATCAGCGGAGACTTGGTGTGGTTGATCGGTCGGCCGATCACTGCATAGCGGTCGCTCATCGTGCCTCTCCATGGGTGAACAGCACCCCGTCTGCCTGCATGGCGGTGATTTCTTCGGCGCTGAAGCCAAGCCCGGCGGCGACTTCGGCGTTGTGCTGGCCCAGGTCCGGGGCCACCTGGTGGATGGTGGTGTCGCAGTCGGAAAAACGGAACGGCAGGTTGGGCAGGCGCAGTGTGCCATAGCGCGGGTGATGCTGTTCGACGACCATGTTGCGCGCCTGAATCTGCGGGTCGGCCAGCACCTCGTCGATACGCTGTACCTTGGCGCTGGGCACGTCGATGGCATCGAGCAAGGCCAGGATAGCCGCCACTGGCCGCGCGCCTACCCAATCGCGCACCACCGCCAGAATTGCCTCGCGGTGGGCATTGCGGCCATTCACGCTGTGGTAGCGGCTGTCGCTGGCAAAACCTGCCGGGCCACCATTGGCTTCAAGCATGCCGGCAAAGCGCCGCCAGGCGTCATCGACCTGGGCAGCGATCACCAGGTCGCCGTCGGCGGCACGGAACACCCCATACAACGTCGAGGTGGGCATGTCATGGCCGGTCTGCTCGGGCAGTACGGTGCCGTTGGACAGCGTGAAGCACTGCACCGCGTACTCATGCATCGACACCAGCGTGTCGTACAAGGCCATGTCGATGTGCTGGCCACGGCCACTGCTGACGCGCCCCAGCAAGGCGGCATTGATGGCGGCCACGGCGTGGATGCCGGTGTACATGTCGCCCAGCGAAATGCGTAGCAACGGCGGTGCTTCGCCCGGTACGCCAACCATCTGCATGATCCCGCTCTTGGCCTCGGCGATCAGCCCGAAGCCGGCACGGTGTGCATCCGGCCCCGTGTGGCCATAGGCGGAAATCGAGCAGTACACCAATCGCGGGTTGCGCGCCGCCAGCTCGGCATAGCCCAACCCCAGCTTGTCCAGCGCGCCCGGCCGGTAGTTTTCGATGAACACGTCGGCCGAATCGGTCAGGCGCTGCATGAAGGCCTTGCCCCGTGGGTCCTTCATGTTGACGCTGACGCCCTGCTTGCCCATGTTCAGTTGCAGGAAGTAACCGTTTTGCTGGTCATCCAGGGTGAACGCGTGCTGGCGACCGGCGTCGCCGCTGCCTGGCCGTTCAACCTTGATCACCTCGGCGCCCAGCGCCGCCAGGCAACGCCCTACATAAGGCCCGGCAAGAAAATGGCTGTAGTCGATGACGCGGATACCCGCCAATGGCAATGCCTGGCTCATGCTGCCCCCTTGCACGGCACCATCAGCCGGTGCTCGCCGCGTTGCACGACCTGGCCGTGCTGGTTGATCAGCTCCGACGGCAGGACCACGATGCCCCAACCCGGGCGGCTTTTACTCAGGCGCATCGCGCCAACGCGCATGCGCACATGAAGCACATCGTCGACCTTGATCGGCAACACGAAGTCCCAGGTCCAGCCCAGTGACATGCCCGGCACGAAGCGGTAATCGCATTGGGTCTTCAAGCCATCGGCGATCGACAGGCCAAACAGGCCATGGGCAACCAGGCAGCCAAAGTGGCTGGCATTGGCATACGCCTCATCGACATGCACCGGGGTATGGTCACCGGTCAGGTCGGCATAGGCCAGGATGCGTTCGCGGGTGACGGTGTAGCTCGGGCTGATGCATTCATCGCCCTCGCGGGCGTCGTCCCAGTACTTTTCAGTCACGCTCATGGCTGCACCTGCGCACGTGGGTTGATAGCCAGCGCCTGGGCCACCGTCGCCTTGGGCAATGCCTGGATGAACTCCACGGCCAGGCCGTCGGGCAAGCGCAGCCAGTTGCGGCCCTGCGGCATTGCACTGACGCCGAAACGCTGTGCTGCCGCCAGCACCGCCTCCAGGTCTTCGCACATGATCCCCAGGTGCGCCATGCGCCCTTCAGGCCCTGCAAAGTCGGGCTGGTGGATGAACTGCAGGCCGCCGAGGGTCCAGTACTGGGTCGGCTGCTCGGGGTCACCCTGCGACTCGCGCAGGGTCATGCCGCACACCTCGCTGAAAAAGCGGATATGCCAGTTGATGTCACGCACCCAGAAGGCGACGTGTTCGAGGTAGGCTTTCGGCTGGCTCATGGGTTGTCCTTGTTCTGCTGGTCGGCCATCGCGCGTTCGATGCCTTTGATACACGCCACCAGGGTGGCGTTGACGGGGGTGGCGACGCCGTGGCGCTGGCCCCAGCGCACGACGGAACCGTTGATGAAGTCAATTTCAGTGATCGAGCCTTTTTCCAGGCTCTGCAGCATCGAGGTGCGAAAGCTCGCCGGCAGGCCTTCGGCGGCCAGCTGCCAGGCTGCCTCGGGGCTGGTCAGGCTCAGGCGGATACCGGCGTGCTCGGCCACCGCGATCGCTTCGGCAACGGCCGCCTTGGCGGTGCTCGCCAGCAGCGGCTCGCTGTACAGCTGGCCATAGCTGAGCCTGGTGATGGCGCTGAGCGCACCGGTGGCGACGTTGACCAGCAGCTTGTCCCACATGGTGCCGAGGATGTTGTCGCTGACCGTGGTGGCCAGGCCTGCACCGTTGAATACCTCGGCGATAGCCTGCACGCGGGCGCTGCGCTCGCCGTCCAGTTCACCGATGTAGGTCTGCTTGCCGGCCACCCCGGCGCGGATCGCCCCCGGCGCCAGCAGCACGCCGCCGACATAGGTCTTGCCAGCCAGTACCCGCTCGCGCCCGGCCGCCTGCGCCAGGATATCCTCGTGCCCCAGGCCGTTCTGCAGCGACAGCAGCAGCGTTTGCGGGCCCAGAAGCGCCTTGGCCCCGGCGATCGCCTCGGCGGTGTGGAACGACTTCACCAGGACCACCACCAGGTCGGCCACCCCCACCTCATCGGCGCACGTCGCCGCATGCACGCGGACCCGGCGCTGGCCGCGCTCATCCTGCACCTGCAGGCCGTGCTGGTTGATGGCCTCGACATGCGCACGGCCTCGGTTGAGCAGCCAGGTTTCATGCCCGGCTTCGCTCAATGCCGCGCCGATGGCGCAGCCCAGGGCGCCGGCGCCCAGAATGCAGATTTTCAAATCGCAGACCTCCGTGGTTTGCGATCACCTTATGCAGCCACGCTTATTAGCGCTATACAATGCAGCAAATAGCCCCATTGAGATTCGCAATAATGACCACTGCCCCGGTACTGCCCGAACCCAAGCTGCTGCAACTGTTCGATGTGCTCTACCACTGCCGTAGCGTTACCCGCGCCGCTGAACAGCTGGGGCAGAGCCAGCCGACCATCAGCATCTGGCTAGGCCGCCTGCGCGAACAACTTAACGACCCGCTGTTTGTGCGCACCCCTGGGGGCATGGCGCCCACCCCACGCGCCGACCAGTTGATCGGGCCGTGCCGCGAAGTCCTCGAATCACTGCGCCGGCTGGCGGCCTGGGAACCGCAGTTCCAACCCGCTACCGCACAACGGCGCTTTCGCCTGTGTGTGAGCGACGCCAGCCACATCACCTTGCTGCCCAGCATCCTCAACCACGTGCGCAGCCACGCGCCCGGCATTCGCCTGGAGGCGGTACGCATCGATGGCAACAGCGAAAGCGCGCTGGAATCGGGTGAAGCTGACCTGGCGATCGGCTTCGTACCGTGGCTGGGCGGTGGCATGTACCAGCAAGTGCTGTTCGACCAGGACTGGGTGTGCCTGAGCGCGCGCGGGCACCCGCGCCTGGCCGGCGGCCTGAGCATGGCCTGCTACCACGCCGAAGGCCATGTGCAGATCAGCGCCGGCACCGGCCAGAAGCTGCTGGAAACGGCACTGGCGCGGGCCGGCATCGAGCGCCGCATCGTGCTGGAGCTACCGGCGTTCCTGGGCCTGGGCATGATCCTCGGGAGCACCGACCTGATCGCCACCCTGCCCCGCCATATCGGCCAGACGTTGGCCGACATGCATGATTTGCAGGTGCACGACTGCCCGTTCGCGGTCGAGGGTTTCACGGTCAAGCAGCACTGGCACGCCCGCTACCACCAGGACGGGGGTAACAGCTGGTTGCGCGCAGTGGTCCATGGGCTGTTCGCCCGCGACGGCTCAGCCGGCTCGCGCAAGGGCTCCAGCCAGACAGGCGCCTGACACCGCGCAACGCTTGCTGCTGGCCGGGGTGCCAAGCATGATGGGCGCATTACGTTCATGCCACGGATATGCCGATGACCGCAGCACCCCCCTCTGTTTCGCAGCCAGGCCGCTGCCAACGCTTGAAAGCGGCCAGCAGCCGCGACCATGACAGCGTCGATCAGCTGGTCATGGCGGCACGGCCGTTTGAGAGCCGCGAGCGCTACGGCCGGTTCCTGCAGGTGCAGCATGGTTTTCATGGCAGCTTGCTGGGGTTGTATCAGGACCCGCAGCTCAACCGGCAACTACCGGGGCTGTCGGCCTTGTCACGGTTTGCCGCGGTGCAGGCCGACCTGCTGGACCTGGGCCTGCCCACGCCACCGCCACCACCTGCGGTGTGCGCCAGCCCGGCGCAGGCGTTGGGCTGGCTGTATTGCAGCGAGGGGTCGAACCTGGGGGCTGCGTTTCTGTTCAAGTACACCCAACGCCTGGGCCTGGGTGAAGACCAGGGCGCCAGCCACCTGGCCCCGCACCCTGATGGCCGTGCGCTGCATTGGCGTGAGTTTGTGGCTCGTGTGGACGCCCTGGCGCTGGATGAACAGCAAGAGGCCGAGGCGATAAACGGCGCAATTGCAGCGTTCGAGCATTACCGCAGCCACCTGCGCGCAGTGTTTGCCGAACGCTGATCCGGTTTGGGCCGCGCGGGTTGCTTGCCGCATAATTGTACAAGTTATTGCTGCAGCGAACTTTTTCCTGGTTGCTGGTCTATGAGGGTGGCACAGAACGGTCACGGCAGGCGAAGCAGCTTGCCTCACCGCTGGCCTGATAGCTCAATTGTGATCAGAGGTGGGCTTCGCTCATGAAAATACAAGTCGCCAGGTGGATGCTGTTCGGTCTGTTCTCGCTTGCAGCAGCGGGCACGGCTTCGGCCCTGCCACTGAAACCGGCCGAGGTCGCGGCCCCGGCCGTTCAGCCAGCGTTGCCTGCGGCCAACAACCCTTGGTCGAGTGTGGCCAGTGCGGCCGCTGTTCAGCCGGCGACCCTGCTGGCCCATGATGACCACCGCTGGCACGACCACAGGGGCGACTGGCGCCGCGAGCAGTGGCGTCGCGAGCAGGCCCGGCGCGACTGGGAGCGGCGACGTGACTGGGAACGCCGCCGGGATTGGGAGCGCCGCCATGAGCGGGCGATGCACCAACGCCACTATGACGAGCACCGGCACTACCGCCGCTGAAGCCGACACACCGGCTGCTGGCGCTTCAGTCAGCCTGGGGTGGGGCCGCCTCCACCCCTTCTGTTTCCAGCTTCAAACGGTCAGCCTTGCAGATGTACCTGGGCTTGCGCGGCGCAAGTTTGGCGCTGGCTTTCTTCTGGTGCGCCTGCAGCAGCTGCTTGATCTTCTTACGACGGTTCATGGTCCACACGGCCTTTGAGTACGGTTTAGCGGCCGCCATCATACCCGTGCAAGCAACCCGCTGCGCACGGCTGCTGCGCAGCGGGCTACGACCAAGGCCCCATGGCTGCTCGCCTTGACGTTATTTTCACAGTCCACAGATTAGCGTCACGCCCTTTCCGGCCACGCACACCGTTGCGGGCTACCAAGGTACGACGAGGCACACGTGTCACACACCACTTCCCCTTCCCGCGTGGACTGGGCCGGCCTGGGCTGGCTCTTGCTGTTCTTCTGGTATTTCTCTGGCGTCACCCAGGCACTGCTGCTGTTCAGTGGCACTACCGGTTTCTCGGGTTTCCGTGATGCGTTCTTCCTCAGCAGCCTGTGGCTGGCCCCGGTGCTGCTGCTGCCCCGCCTTACCCGCGCCACTGCGGCGCTCATCGGCCTGCTGCTGTGGGCTGCTTCGCTGGTTGGCCTGAGCTATTTCGGCATTTATCGCCAGGAGTTCTCGCAGAGCGTCATCTTCGTGATGTTCGAGTCCAACACCGCCGAGGCTGGTGAGTACTTCAGCCAGTACTTCAGTGCCTGGCTGGGCCTGGCGTTGCTGCTGTACACCGTGGGGGCAGTATTGCTGTGGCGCCGCGTACGCCCGGTCTACCTGCCGCTGCGCAGCCGCCTGCCAGTGGTGGTGCTGTTGCTGGCAGCCAACCTGGTGCTGCCGTTCTACAAGCAAATGGTCACCCAGGAGCGCAATTTTGCCGATGCGCTGGAAAAGGTACAGCAGCGCATGGAACCTGCAGTGCCTTGGCAATTGCTGGTCGGCTACCGCCAGTACCGCCAGCAACTGGACAACATGCAGGCGCTGCTGGCGCAGAATGCTGCCCTGCCGCCCCTGCGGAACCTGCGTGACCACAGCGGTTCGGCACCGCGTACGCTGGTTCTGGTGCTGGGTGAATCGACCACCCGCGAGCACATGCACCTGTATGGCTACAACCGTGACACCACCCCCAACCTCGACGCGCTGGCTGCCAACGACAAAGGGCTGACCGTATTCCGCGATGTGGTGTCGCCACGCCCCTACACCATCGAAGTGATGCAGCAGATTCTGACCTTCGGCGATGAGCAGGCCCCGGACCGGTTCCTCACCGACCCCTCGCTGATCAACCTGATGAAACAGGCAGGCTACAAGACCTTCTGGATCACCAACCAGCAAACCATGACCAAGCGCAACACCATGCTCACCACCTTCTCGCAGCAGACGGACGTGCCGGTGTACCTGAACAACCAGCGCAACCAGAATGCCAGCCAGTACGATGACGTGGTGCTCGCGCCGTTCGAGAAGGCCCTGCAAGACCCGGCCCCCAACAAGTTCATCATCGTGCACCTGCTGGGCACCCACATGGACTACCGCTACCGCTACCCGGACGCCTATGCCCACTTCACCGACAAGCAGGGCGCACCGAGTGCACTGACCGATGACCAGGTGCAAACCTACAATTTCTACGACAACGCAGTGCGCTACAACGACTTCGTGGTGTCGAGCCTGATCAAGCGCTACGCTGCCGGCAGCCCGAATGGCTTCCTGGTCTACCTGTCCGACCATGGTGAGGACGTATACAGTTCTGGCAACCACGACCGGCTGGGGCGCAACGAAAGCGCGCCTACCCGGCCGATGTACACCATTCCGTTCCTGGTGTGGACCTCACCCAGCTGGCAGGCCCAGCACCCGCGGGACCTGCAGGCGATGGCCAAGCGCCCGTACAGCAGCTCGCACCTGATCCATACGCTGTCGGACCTTGCCGGTTTGAGCTACGACGGCTTCGAGCCGGCCAAGAGCCTGGTGAGCGCGCAGTTCCTGGCCGCGCCGCGCTGGATCGGCGACCCCTACCGCAAAGACGGCTTGCACCCGTTCGATCAGCTGCCTGGGGGCAAGGCAGCGGGCGAGCAGCAGACGGCCAGCCGCGAGGTTCAACAGTAAGGCAGGCGCCTGGGCTCTGCGGCGCAGCGCCTAACGCTGCGCTGAGCGGCGCGCCAGCAGCGCGTAACCCAGGCCCAGCACGCCCAGCGCCAGTACCACCAGCAGCCCCATGAGCTCGCGGCTGTAGCGGGCCACGGTTGCCGGGAAGCCGATCACTTCGTGATACACCTGCACATTGGCTGCGCCGTCGGCATGGGTAATGCTGACGCCGCCCTGGCGGATCTGGGAATAATCGGCGTCGAAATACACCCACACCTTGCACCGGCTACCCGGCTCGATGACAGGGATGTCCACTTGTGCAGTAGCCTGCTCCAGCAGTGTGTCGTTGCCAGCAGCATCGCGCACCTGCACCAGGCCTTTGCCTGGCAGGCGCACTTTGACCTGGCGCACCGGCGCATCGCCACTGTTGTGCAGCTCGATGAGCAAGCCGGTACGGTGGTCCACCAACCCCGCCTCGAACGGTTTGGCGAACAGCTGGGCGTAGGGCAGCTGAGCCAGCTCGACCAGGCGCTCGACCTGATCGTGGCTCAACTGCCCTTGGCTGATGCTGTTGATACGCCCTTGCAACTGCTCATACTTGAGCTGGTCGCTGGCTTTGCTGATGCGCTCGCTGAACTGGCCAGGATAGGTGAGGTAGGCATACGTCAGTGACGCTTCCAGCCGCGGGTTGCCCCTGAACAACGCGTAGGCGGCCGACAGGACCATCAGGCCAACCAGCACCGCGACCAGGAGCTTCCCCACCTTGTCCCAACTCAATGCGAACCTCCTTTTGAGGTGATGCAGACGATTCAAACCGCCCAAGGGTGCCAAGTTCATGGCCCCCAGGCAACCCTGTCTACTCGATGCCCTCCTTCTCGCGGGCCTGGCGCATCTGCAGCAGCTGGCCATCGACCAGTGCCTTGGCCATGCCCGCCAGGTAGAACGTGGCCTTGATCATCACCTTGCGGTCACTTGGCCGGTCGATGGCCTTGCGCGTGATTTCAGTAATGCAGCCCATGATGGCCGAGGCTTCCGTCAGCGCGGTTCGTATCGGCAACTGCGGCCGCATGTGCACCAGTTCGGCATCGGGGTGGCCGAAACGGCTGGCCGCCGCCACCACATTGAGCGTGTTGTTGTCTTCGGGGGTGTCGTTTTCCATGTTCATTCCTCGGGGGGTTGAGCGTGCCGAGACTAGGCGGCGGCCTGGGCCACCACAATGACCTGAGCCTGGAACGGCTCATTTTCGGAAATGCCCTACAAAGTTACCGTGCAGAACCCCCTTGCACCCTGCCCCTTGACCGAGACCGAGCAGTGGCGGACGATCAACCACCCCCATTCAGGACGAACATCATGCTACGGATATTGGGCAGAGCTTCTTCCATCAACGTGCGAAAAGTCCTGTGGGCCTGTGCCGAATTCGAGGTCGCCTTCGAACGCGAAGACTGGGGTACGGGCTTCAAGGCCACCGACACCGCGCAATTCCTGGCGCTGAACCCCAACGCCATGGTTCCGGTGATCCAGGATGGCGACTTCACCCTGTGGGAGTCCAACAGCATCATCCGCTACCTGGCCAACCGCTATGGCGCCACCGCGTTCTACCCCGGCGAAGCACAGGCACGGGCCAGGATCGACCAGTGGATAGATTGGCAGGCGTCAGACTTGAACCGCGCCTGGAGCTACGCCTTCATGTCGCTGGTCAGGCATTCGCCCGCCCACCAGGACCCTGTGGCGCTGGCGGCGGGTTGTGCGGACTGGGCGCGTTACATGCACATCCTCGACCGGCAACTGGCCGCTACCGGCGCCTACGTGGCCGGTGCCCAGTTCACCCTGGCCGATATTCCTATCGGCCTGTCGGTCAACCGCTGGTTCGAAACGCCGTTCGAGCACCCGCACCTACCGGCTGTGCGCGATTACTACGAGCGCCTTAGCGAGCGCCCGGCTTACCACCTGCATGGCCGTAACGGCACCCCGTAAAGCCCCCCGGCAGTCAGCCTGGCACATTGCACTGTGCCATGGCCGCCGCCCGGCCACGCCAGGCAAACAGTAGCACCAGCACCAGGCCCAGCGCCGCCATCGCCGCCCCTGCCAGGGCAATCGCCGCGTAGCCCAACCCCACGTTGATCACCGCGCCGCCCAGCGCCGCGCCGATCGCATTCCCCAGGTTGAATGCACCGATGTTCACCGCCGAGGCCAGGTTGGGGGCATCCTTGGCCGCTTCCATCACGCGCATCTGCAGCGGTGGCACCAAGGCGAAGCTGGCCGCGCCCCAGACCAGGATCGCCAGTGCCGTGGGCAGTGGCCAGTCCAGTACCAGCGGGAACACCAGCAGCACGGCAATCAGCACCGCCAACGACAGGATCAAGGTGCGGTCGACCGAGCGATCCGCCGCCTTGCCGCCCCACACGTTGCCCAAAGTCAGGCCGACACCGAATAGCACCAGCATGGCGGTGACGAACGTGGTGGACGCGCCAGCCTCGTTCTGCAGGATCGGCGCAATGTAGGTGAACACCGTGAACATGGCGCTGGAGCCCACCACGGTCAGCACCAACGCCGCCAGCACCGGCCCCCGCACGAGCACGCGGATTTCGGCCATGGCCCCGTCGCCTTTGGGCGAGGGTACGTTTGGCAGTGCATACCACAGCGTGGTCATCGCGATCAGGCCAAGCCCGGCGATGCCCCAGAACGCCGTGCGCCAGCCCAGCATTTCACCAAACCAGGTGGCCAGCGGCACCCCGCCGATGGTGGCCAGTGTGAGGCCCATGAACATCGCTGCCACCGCCCCGGCGCGCTTCTCGGGCGGTACCACGCTGGCGGCGACGATCGAGCCGATGCCAAAGAACGCGCCGTGGTTCAGTGACGTGACCACACGGGCAACCAGCAGACTGGCGTAGTCACTGGCCAGTGCCGACATCAGGTTGCCCAGAGTGAAGATCGCCATCAGGCCGATCAACAGGTAACGCCGCGGGATCCTTACCGTGGCCAGGGTCATCAGCGGTGCGCCGATCAGCACACCGAGGGCATAGGCACTGACCAACAGCCCGGCAGCAGGTATGGAAACGCCAAGGTCAGTGGCGATACTGGGCAACATGCCCATGGGGGCAAACTCGGTGACACCGATGCCGAAGGCACCGATGGCAAGTGCGACCAGAGGTGGATTGATACGCATGGCAAAAACTCCTTGGCTATGCGGCAAATGCTACGATCTGCTTCCCTGGCGCACTAGACAGCCTTTTTGCCAATCACCTTTGCTTGCGAGGCACAAATGGACTTCAGCGGTAGATCCGGTGAAATGGCGGTTTTCGCCAAAGTGGCGGACGCGGGCAGCCTGTCTGCCGCCGCCCGCGCCTTGAACCTGACCCCTTCGGCGGTCAGCCGCATTCTCGCCCGCACCGAGCAGCGCCTGGGCACCCGCCTGCTGCTGCGCACCACCCGGGCCCTGACCTTGACCCCCGAGGGCGAGGCATACCTGCGCGGCGCGCGGCGGGTGCTGGCCGACCTGCAGGAAGTCGAGGATGCGATCGCCGACCAGGGCGTGCCGCGCGGGCGCTTGCGCATCAGCGCCGCGCAAGGGCATGCCCGCTTGACCGTGGTGCCGCTGTTGGCGGCGTTCAGCGCGCGTTACCCGCAGGTACTGGTCGACCTGACCATCAGCGACGAGGTGGCCGACATTCACGCCGGCCAGGCCGACGTTGCACTGCGCTTTGGCCACCTGCCCGACAGCTCGCTCAGCGCCCGCCCAATTGGCGAAACCGGCCAGGTGGTCGTGGCCTCGCCCGAGTACCTGGCGCGCTGCGGTACGCCGCTGGTGCCTGAAGACCTGGCCGGCCACAACTGCCTGCACTTCAACTTTCGCCGGGCCGTAGCAGACTGGCCGTTCCGCCGCGACGGCGAGGTCTTTGCGTTGAAGGTGCGGGGCAACATCGAATGCAGCAGCGGCGAAGCGCTGGCACAGCTGGCCAGGCTGGGGGCAGGCGTGGCCCGCATCGGCACCTTCACGGTGGCCGATGACCTGGCCAGCGGGCGCCTGCTACCGCTGCTGGAAGCCTACAACCCTGATGACCGCGAGCCGATCCATGCCGTGTTCGTGGGCGGGCCGTCGATGCCGGCGCGGGTGCGGGTGTTCGTGGATTTTCTGGTGGAGCAGCTATCACCCCCCTTTGTAGGCACTTGAACGAAGGTCAGGTTGGGGTATCGTGGGTCCCCCATAGTACTGCCAGGGCTCGACCACCATGCGCATTGTCATCCCCGACGACTATCAGGACGTGATCCGTACCCTCGACTGCTTCAGTCGCCTGCACGGGCACGATGTCCACGTACTGCATGCCCCCCAGCCAGCGACGCTCGAGCAATTGGCGGCACGCTTTGCCGACGCTGACGCGCTGGTACTGACCCGCGAACGCACCCGCATCGACGCAGCCCTGCTCGATCGCCTGCCAAGCCTCAAGCTGATCAGCCAGACCGGCAAGGTCTCCAGCCACCTCGACCTGGCCGCCTGTACCGCCCGTGGCATCGTGGTGACCGAGGGCCGGGGCTCGCCAGTCGCCCCAGCCGAGCTGGCCTGGGCGCTGATACTCAATGCCCGCCGCCAACTGGTGCCGGCCATCGATGCCTTCCGCCAAGGCCACTGGCAAGTCAACCTGGGGCAGGCACTGGCTGGCCAAGTGCTGGGTATCTGGGGCTACGGCAAGATCGGCCAACGCCTGGCCCGCTATGCGCAGGCGTTCGACATGCCGGTGCTGGTGTGGGGCAGCGACAGCAGCCGGGCCGCCGCCGCGGCGGATGGCCACCGGGCCGCGGCGTCACGCGAGGCGTTTTTTGCCGAAGCGGATGTTGTCAGCCTGAACCTGCGCCTGTCCGAGCAAACCCGGCACCGGGTGACGTTGGACGACCTGACACGCATGAAGGAGGACGCCCTGCTGGTGAACGTGAGCCGCGCGGAACTGATTGCGCCAGGGGCGTTGCTGCAAGCACTGGATACAGGCCGGCCAGGTTACGCGGCGGTGGATGTGTACGAGCAGGAGCCGGTGCTCGACCCCGGCCACCCCCTGCTGCGCCACCCGCGTGTGCTGGCCACGCCCCACTTGGGGTATGTGGAAAAGACCGGCTACGAGCTGTATTTCGGTGATGCCTTCGACAATGTGCTGGCGTTTTTCGGGGGGGCACCGCAGAACGTGGCCAACCCGCAGGTGCTGGCAGCAGGGAACTGAGCACATCGCCAATGGAACTGATTGGGGCTGCTGCGCAGCCCATCGCAGGCAAGCCAGCTCCCACAGGGATCGCATCAGGGCTGGCAGGTGTTTGCCAGAAGATATGCAGCGTCTACCCTTGCCTAAAACCATAGAATCTCCCACAGGAACCTCGCAATTGTTGAGGGCCGTGCTGTACCTGTGGGAGATTCTATGGTTTCTGGCAATGGTAGCGCTGCATAACTTGTGACAACCACCTGCCAGCCCTGATGCGATCCCTGTGGGAGCTGGCTTGCCTGCGATGGGCCGCAAAGCGGCCCCTGCACTACAGGCTGGCCTACGGCGCGGCGTTCTGCGCCGCAGCAGGCAGAACTGCACGTTTACGCTGCCCCAGCAACGCGCGCGCTGCCAACGCAGCCACCACCAGGCCGGGTGAGGCCGCGAGCAGCAAGCCCCCTACCCCCGCCCCCGCCGCCAGGATTTGCCCGGCAGCCAACGGCCCGGCCATCGAACCCAGTCGGCCTACCGCCACCGACGCGCCAACGCCTGTGGCGCGCACGTGGGTGGGATACAGCGTGGGTGCCAAGGCATACAGCACCAGTTGCCCACCAATGGCGCAATAACCGGCGGTAAAGCCCGCCACCAGCAGCAGCGCAAAACTGCTCGACAGCCCCAGCCCAGCCAGCGAGGCCAGCATCCCGGCGTAGGCGATGAACACCGCACGCCCGGCATGCCCGCGGTCCATCATGCGCCCGGTCAGGAACGAGCCTGCTGCGCCGCCAAGGTTGAACAGGATCTGCACCGCACCCGCCTGCGGCCGGCTGTAACCCTGGCCCATCAACAACGACGGCAACCAGTTCAGGAGCATGTACAGCACAGTCAGGGTGAAAAAACACGCCAGCCAGAGCAGCAGCGTGCGGCTGACCTGCCCCGGCCCGAACAGCTGGGTCAGCAACCCCGCATCACCCGCGCTGGCAGCAGGCCGGGCGCGAAACGCCTGGGACTCTTTCAGCCACAGCATCAGCACCAGGGCAATCATGATCGGCGCAATACCGCCCACGTAGAACACCACTCGCCAGTCTTCACCCAACCCGGCCATGCCGATCACCGAAGCGATCGCCCCACCCAGCGGCACGCCGCAGTAGGTCACACTCACCGCAGTACTGCGCAGGTGCTCCGGCGCCGCCTCGCTGGCCAGGGCGATCAAGATCGGCAGCGCTGCACCAAGCCCCAACCCTGTCACCAGCCGTGCGATCAACAGCGTGCTGTAGCTGTCGGCATGCGCAGTGCCAAGCGAAAAACCACCGAACAGCAATACCGCGACGATCAACACCGCTTTTCGGCCCAGCCTGTCGGCCAGCCAGCCGCCAATGAACGCGCCCGGCAACAGCCCGAGCAACCCGGCGCTGAATACCCAGCCGAGCATCGCCGAGGTCAGCGCGAATTCCTTGGCCATGTGCGGTGCGGCGACGCCGGTGGCCTGAAGGTCCAGGCCCTCAAGCAACGCCACCAGAAAACACAGGCCGATGGTGAGCACCGGCTTGCTTGCAGCTTTGGATGAATGACTCATGTGTGGCCCCTGTTGTTGTTATGGGTCGTGAAGTCAAAGCCTGAATGTGGCACGCAAGGAAACGATCGAAGAATCATCGCCGCCGGCCTCCTTGATGCCAGCGCCAACGTCGTAGTACTTGAGGTCCAGGTCCAGCGTGAGATTGGGTGTGGCCAGCCAACGGGCGTTGGCCCGGTAGATAGTGCCGACATGGCGCCCGGTTCCCCGGGTGTTGGCCAGCATGCTCATGCCCGGCATGTACACCCCGTCCTCTTCGCGTTGCTTCCACACCGCCAGCACGGCCGGCTCGAAACGCACCGTGCGCGACGGCGAAAAACCGAACGTGGGCCCGACCACGATCAAGTTGCTCAAGGTGGTCAGGCTGGCTTCGCCATACACGCCGTTGCGCGGGAACAGCGGGTCGAACGTACCGACCTTGCCATCGCCAGGCTCGCCATCGCCGCTGGCAGCATCGACGCGCAGCCCCAGGCGGGGTTGCCAGGGGTGGGCGAAGGTATAGCCACTGTCACTCGACAGCGCCCAGGCGCGGATCGATGCGCCGCCCAGGTGGCCACGCTGGCCAGCCAGGTTCCAGCTCCAGTCAAGCGCTTGATAGCGGCCGAACAGGCGAGTGCCGAAGGTGTAGCGCTGCTCGTCGCCGACCTCGCCAGCCAGGCTGCGCGCGTCGGTCTGCAGGCCAAAGCCGAACAGGTCCATGTTCCAGCTGGGGCTCAGCGGCAACGTGCCGTAGAGCCCATAGAACTTCACCGCGTTGTTGCTGCCGTCATCCCAGCTATCCTCACCGGTTTTCAGTGGCCTGACGGCGAAGGCATCGAGCTTGTAGCCGCGCTTGAGGTTGAGGCTGGCGCGCACGCCATCGAAGCTCAGGCGCAGGTTCGGCGCGTCTCGGTAGGTGACGAAGACCTGATCGCCGTAGGCCATTTCCTGACGACCGACGCGGGTGGTGTACCGGCCTGCGGCAAAGTCATGATTGAAGTCGATGAACGCCTGACGGATTTCGTTGCGGCCTTCGTCGTTGGGCGAATAAAGGTCCTTGCCGAAGGCGCGGGTGTTTTCCACCTGCAAGAACGTGCGCAGCCTGTCATCGAACAGGTGCAGATCGGCATGCGCCTGCAAGCGTTGCAGCAGGTAGGAGTCGTCTTTCAGGCCCCGCAAACCGAAGAAGGGTTGGTCCAATGCATCGGCACGGTAGCGGGCCTCCGCGCCGAGCTGCAGCCGGGCCGACTCGGACAACCGGTGGTAGCGCAGCCCATCGAACGGGTCGCTGGCCTTGGCGGGGTCATCGAGGAAGCGGTAGTCCTCGACCCAGCGCGGCGCGCCGGGTCGGCCTGGCCGGCTCTCTTCCAGCGGGTTCGCAGCATACGTGTACTGGCATAGCGAAAGCAGCACAACGGGCACCCATGCCCGGTTCAACGGCTTGGTCATCAGAAGTTTCCTTTACTTGTTTTTATAAAATTGGATAACTCTGTTAACTATTATTTTTGTTAACCATATTGCCGTCAATGGTTAAATGGCGCCGACAAGGGGCCTGGGCGCATAAGCGTTCGCTGATCGAACGCTAATGCGCGAACCGCCTGCGCAAACCCGGCCCCGGCCGCTAATATCGACGCTGAGTGGTGTCTAACCTGCGGGTAAGCACCGCCCTTCACCTACCAAAACAA
>NZ_BCBD01000103.1:0-19644 GCF_001320345.1 Pseudomonas sp. NBRC 111127
CAGGCGCTCGTCGGTGATGGCCAGGTAACCGTCTTCCAGCACGGCAACGCCTTCCGGGTTGTTCCAGCCGTTGAGCGGGATCTTGCGCAGCACATCGCCGTCCAGGCTCAGTTCGACCAGGAACGGGTTCTTGCCCATGACCGCGAACAGCGTCCGGGTCTGCGGGTTGAACGCCACGTCCGACGCTTCGTCATCGTCCATGCCCGGCAGGGGCTTGGCATCGATGTCTACCTGATAATCCGGCAGCCATACGCTTTCGCTGCGCTCGGCGCGGCTTTCGAAGCCTTCCTTCAGCCACAGCGCACCCCGGTCATCCCAGTGCATCGCCATGGCCACGCCGTAGCCAATCACCGCCGCCACCGCCAGGCCAAAGGGCCAACGCAGGTAAAAACGACGCTTACTGGTTGCCGGGGCGTTGGTGGGTGATGGCATGCAGGGGTCCTGAAGCAGTGGGCGTAGATGCGCGCATTATCCGCATTGGGTGTGAAAAAAACGCCAAATCCTGCCTGGACGCGAATTCTTTGTGGGAGCGGCCTTGTGTCGCGAAAGGGGTGCGAAGCGCCCCCGGAATTCATGCGTCAAGCACCTATTGCCGGGGCCGCTCTGCGGCCCTTTCGCGACGCAAGGCCGCTCCCACAGGGCTCAGAGCACCCGGCTTTCGAAGCGGCTGACACCCGGCAGCTCCAGCACCAGCTCGTCACCGACATTGAACGGCCCCACGCCCGCCGGGGTGCCGGTGAGGATCACATCCCCCGCCAGCAGCGAAAAATGCGCGGCCATGTGCTGAATCATCGGCACGATAGGGTTGAGCATCATTGCGCTGTTGCCGTCCTGGCGTACTTCGCCGTTCACCGTCAGCCGTACCGGGATGTCGGTCACGTCCGGGAAGCTGGCAGCCGAGACGAACGGCGGCAGTACGCAGGCACCGTCGAAGCTCTTGGCCAGCTCCCATGGCAGGCCTTTTTCCTTCAGTTTGGCCTGCACGTCGCGCAGGGTCAGGTCCAGGGCCGGGGCGTAGCCGGATATGGCGTCCAGCACCTCTTCCTCGCTGGGGTGCGTGGACAGTGACTTGCCCAGCAACACGGCGATTTCTGCCTCGTAATGCACCGAACCGCGCTCGGTCGGGATCTTGAAGCCGCCTTGCGCGGCGACCACGCAACTGCCGGGCTTGATGAACAGTAGCGGTTCGCTGGGGATCGGGTTGTCCAGTTCCTTGGCGTGTTCGGCATAGTTACGGCCAATGCACACCACCTTGCCCAACGGGAAGTGGATGCGCGTGCCGTCTACATACTGGTGCTGGTAACTCATGGCCGACTCCTTTGCATGCTGCTTTTTATTCAGGAGCGAAGATCTTACCCGGATTCATGATGCCGTTAGGGTCGAACACGGCCTTAATCGCCTTCATGCAGGCAATTTCTTCGGCCGAGCGGCTGTAGCCCAGGTAGTCGCGCTTGGTCATGCCTACGCCGTGCTCGGCAGAGATCGAGCCGTTGTAGCGTTCGACGATCTCGAACACCCACTTGTTGACCTTGGCGCACGAGGCAAAGAACGCGTCTTTGTCCATGTGCTCGGGCTTGAGGATGTTCAGGTGCAGGTTGCCATCGCCGATATGGCCGTACCACACCACTTCGTAATCCGAGTAATGCTCGGCCACGATGGCATCGATATCGCGCAGAAACGCCGGCACTTTCGAGACCGTGACTGAAATATCGTTCTTGTACGGGGTCCAGTGCGAGATGGTTTCCGACAGGTACTCACGCAGCTTCCACAGGTTTTTCAGCTGGGTTTCGCTCTGGCTCATCACCCCGTCCAGTACCCAGCCCTGCTCGACGCAATGCTCGAAGGTGGCCAGTGCCTGGTTGGCGACTGCCTCGGTGCTGGCCTCGAACTCCAGCAGCGCATAAAAGGGGCAGTCGGTGGCAAACGGCGCCGGCACATCACCACGCGCAAGGATCCTGGCCAGGCCCTTGTCCGAGAAAAATTCGAAGGCCGTGAGGTCGAGCCCGCCCTGGAAGGCGTGCAGCACCGGCATGATCGAGTCGAAGTCCGGCGTGCCCAGCACCATGGCGGTGAGGTTGCGCGGGGCGCGGTCCAGGCGCATGGTGGCTTCCACCACGAAACCCAGCGTCCCTTCGGCGCCAATGAACAGCTGGCGCAGGTCATAGCCGGTGGCGTTCTTGATCAGGTCCTTGTTCAACTGCAGCAACTCGCCCTTGCCCGTCACCACCTTCAGCCCGGCCACCCAATTGCGGGTCATGCCGTAGCGGATCACCTTGATGCCGCCGGCATTGGTACCGATGTTGCCGCCTATCTGGCTGGAACCACTGGAAGCGAAGTCTACCGGGTAATACAGGCCCTGCGCTTCGGCGTAGCTTTGCAACTGGCGGGTGACCACCCCGGGCTGGCAAACCACCGTGCGGTCGAAGGCATTGAAATCGAGAATCCGGTTCATGTTGTCGAAGGCCACCACGACTTCGCCATTGGCCGCCACGGCCCCCGCGGAGAGCCCGGTGCGCCCACCCGACGGCACCAGCGCCACCCTGTGCGCATTGGCCCAGCGGACAATGGCCTGCACCTGCTCGATGGTCTTGGGCAGCACGATGGCGCTGGGCGCCGGTGCATAGTGCTTGGTCCAGTCCTTGCCATAGGCGTCGAGGGATGCCGGGTCGGTCAGGACCTTGCCAGGGTCGACAAGGGTCATCAGTTCTTCAATTGCAGCGGGGTGGGTCATCGCTGGAACTCTCGACTTATTCATAGTCACCCTGAGCACTCTTCACCTGTCGGGATAAGCTCAGATTGTGTCGCGTATGCTAGCATAGCGCTCCCGCTGTTCATGCTAAGGCCGCCCTCGCGCCTGGCATCACCCCTCGCCATTTTTTCTCCGGGATACAGGTTTACGCAGATGAGCAAGACTTCTCTCGACAAGAGCAAGATCCGGTTCCTTCTTCTTGAAGGTGTGCACCAGAACGCGGTCGATACCCTCAAGGCCGCCGGCTACACCAACATCGAATACCTCACTGGTTCGTTGCCGGAAGCCGAGCTGAAGGAAAAGATCGCCGATGCCCACTTCATTGGCATCCGTTCGCGCACCCAGCTCACCGAAGAGATCTTCGACTGCGCCAAGAAACTGGTCGCCGTTGGCTGCTTCTGCATCGGCACCAACCAGGTAGACCTGGAAGCTGCCCGCGAGCGCGGTATCGCCGTGTTCAACGCGCCCTACTCCAACACCCGCTCGGTCGCCGAGCTGGTACTGGCCGAAGCGATCCTGCTGCTGCGCGGCATCCCAGAGAAAAACGCCTCCTGCCACCGTGGCGGCTGGATCAAGAGCGCAGCCAACTCGTTCGAGATTCGCGGCAAGAAACTCGGCATCGTCGGCTACGGCTCGATCGGTACCCAGCTGTCGGTCCTGGCCGAAAACCTGGGCATGCAGGTCTACTTCTACGACCCGCTGACCAAGCTGCCACTGGGCAACGCCGTACAGGTCACCAGCCTGCACGAACTGCTGGGCCTGGCCGACATCGTCTCGCTGCACGTGCCTGAGCTGCCCTCCACCCAGTGGATGATCGGCGAGAAGGAAATCCGCTCGATGAAGAAGGGCGCGATCCTGATCAACGCCGCCCGTGGCACCGTGGTCGAGCTGGACCACCTGGCCGCCGCCATCAAGGACAAGCACCTGATCGGCGCTGCCATCGACGTGTTCCCGGTCGAGCCACGCTCCAACGACGAAGAGTTCGAGAGCCCGCTGCGCGGCCTGGACAACGTGATCCTCACCCCGCACATCGGTGGTTCCACTGCCGAAGCCCAGGCCAACATCGGCCTGGAAGTGGCCGAGAAGCTGGTCAAGTACAGCGATAACGGTACTTCGGTGTCTTCGGTCAACTTCCCGGAGGTGGCACTGCCAGCGCACCCAGGCAAGCACCGCCTGCTGCACATTCACGAAAACATCCCGGGCGTACTCAGCGAGATCAACAAGGTATTCGCCGAGAACGGTATCAACATCTCCGGTCAGTTCCTGCAGACCAACGAGAAAGTCGGTTACGTGGTAATCGACGTAGATGCCGAGTACTCCGACCTGGCGCAAGAAAAACTGCAACAGGTCAAAGGCACCATCCGTTCCCGCGTACTGTTCTGAGTTTGCTTGCTGCATGAAAAAGGGAGGCCCTGGTGGCCTTCCTTTTTTTCGCCGGTGGAAGCGGCGTCGCCCGCTCTCACAGGATCACCGCAAACCCGAAGCTTGCGGCCCCCCCTGTGGGAGCGGGCGAGCCCGCGATCAGACCAACACCTATTTCACGTCGACAGTAATCTTCTGCGACTCGACGCTCGGCTTGAACGGCACGTGATACTGGTCACCCAGCACCAGTTGCAGGGTGTGCTTGCCCGGGGTCAGGGTAATGCTGGTTTCGGTCTGTGCCTTGCCGAAATGCAGCACCTGCGGCCCGGCTGGCAGTGCGGTGCCGGCCTCTGGCATCAGGCTGGTCGGCAGCGGCATGTCGGCGACGGGCTCTTTGTCCACATCCACCAGCAAGTGGTGGTGGCCGGTGTGCGGGGTCTGGTCGCCGGCAGGCTTCAGGCCCATGCCTTCAATGCCGAACTTGACGGTAAAGGTCTTGTCGACGGTGGCACCATCGGCGGGGGAAACGATGAAGACCTTGGCATCCTTGGGCGGCTCCTGGCTCTTCAGGGCGTCTGCGGCACTGGCCAACACCGACGCTCCCATCAGCAAACCGGCAACGGCAGCACGCGAAAATAGGCTGTTCATTCACTTCTCCTGTGATTCACTCATTGACCGCAGCTTGTCATCCAACAGCGGCGGTAGTTCACCTTAGTTGAAATATGCGCCAAGGTGTTCACGTTGCCTGACAGAAAAATTTGAGTCAGGGTTAAACAATGCCGAGGCGCCAAGGTCTTAGGCTGCGTTCGATCATGGCGAGGAATAAAGCCATGACGAAAGTTATTCACCTGTAAAAGAAAAAGGGGCCTTCAATGCGTTCGACCATAGGGGTACTGCTGGCAGTACTGATCAGTCCATTGGCCCAGGCGGAGCTGATCGACGAAATCGCCGACCGGGGCGAACTGCGCATTGCCGTACAAGCCGACAACCCGCCTTATGCGTTCAAGCAAGACGAGCGGCTGAGCGGTTTCGATGTGGAATTTGGCCAGGACCTGGCCCGCGAACTGGACCTGCGCGCCGAATTTGTCGAGGCGCCTGCGGACGAGGTACTGCCGGGTGTGGAAAGCGGCAAGTATGATGTCGCGCTGACCCCAGCGAGCGAAGCACTCAAGAGTGACGGGCCGCTTGACGCGAGCCTGCCGTTTGGCGAGAAGAAACTGGTGATCCCGTTCCAGAAGGACAACCCGGCGTTTGAAAGTGCTTTGAACAATGCGCTGCAGCGGTTGAAGGACAGTGGCCGCACGGCCGAGCTGGAACAGAAGTGGTTCAAGGGTGTGCAGGAGACTGCGGCCGGGCAATGAGGTTTGTGCGGTCTGTGCCGCCCTCATCGCCGGCAAGCCGGCTCCCACACTCACTCCACAGCCGGCGCAGGGCTACCCCAAGGCCCGCTGCGCCTGGTCCAGCTCCAGCTCACTGAACACCTGCACCCCCGCCCGCCGCAGCAGCGCCGCTGTGACCCCTTCCCCGGCCACCTTCACGCCACTGAACGTGCCGTCATAGGTCAAGCGGTTGCCACATGAAGGGCTGCCCGACTTCAATACCGCCACACCAATGCCATGCCGCCGCACCAGTACGAGCGCCAACTGCGCGCCGGCCAGGAACTGCGCACTGACATCTTCGCCCATGACAGTGATCACCTGTGTGCTGCCGTCGAGCACCTGCCCACCTTGCCCGCCTGGTATCTCCGCGGGTGGCCGAGGGGTCGGCAACCCGCCGGCGACTTCCGGGCACAACGGCACCACGCGGCCTTCGGCCTGCCACTGCTGCAACAAGTGCGGGTGGCCGCTGGTGCGACCGTCATAGCGCACCGGCTGCCCCAGCAGGCAAGCGCTGACCAGCACCCTGGGCAAATCAGAACGGGTCATTGCCACGCCGCCGGAACCAGCCCGTCAACGACAAGCGCTCACGCCCGGCGGGCAGCACTTCGTGAGGCACCTCACCCGACAGGAACACCACCAGGCAACCTGCCAGCGGCTCGACCAGGGGCTCGGCACCGTCGGCCAGGAACATGCGCAGCTGCCCACCATCCTGCGGCTGCCAGTCTTCGTTCAGGTAAAACACCGCCGAGACCATGCGCCGATCGTCGTCACGAAAGCGGTCCAGATGCCGGCGATAAAATGCCCCGGGTGGGTACAGGGCAAAATGGCACTCGAAATCCTGCAGGCCGAGAAACAGGCCCTGGTTGATGGCCAGCCGTAACTGGTCCATGGCCGCCAGGTACTGGTCGCAAGCCTCGGCCTGGCCAGGGTCGATCCACTGGATCTGGTCGCCGCGAATGGTTTCGCGTACTTCCTGGGCATCACCGCGCCCCACCCCGGCCGGGTTGAGTTCGCCTTCGGCATAACGGCGCCGGCACTCGACCGCCAACGCGCGCGCAAGGTCGACAGGCAAAAACAGCGCCTGTTGGGACCAGCCATGGGTGGCCAGATCGTCAACGACGGCCGCGAGCATCGGGTTTTCGGGGGAAGTATGCATGGCGCGCATCATATCCATTCGCCCTGGCGGCGCACAGCGCCACTTGGCCGAGAAACACGCACATATCTCGACAAACCGGCGCCGGGCCAAGGACAATGGTCGCCTGCCGACAGGAGTCCTGAATGCGCCGTCTGTTTTCCCTGATTCTGCTGATGATCTGCACCACGCCTGTCTGGGCAGATAACCTGGATCAACTGTACAAGGCTGCCGGCTGGCCCGACCAGCGCGCCCACTTCAACGATGCCCTCACCGCCGCCCAGGCGCGCTACCGCAACAGTTTACCGCCCGCCGTGTACCAGGCGCTGGTCGACAACAGCAACCAGCGCTTCCAGGCCCAGGCGGTAGACCGTCGTGCCCAGGCAAAGCTGCGCGCCAGCCTGGCCAACCCGGCACCGGCCCTGGCGTTCTTCCAGTCGCCGCTGGGGCGCAAGGTGGTAGCCGCCGAGCTCAAGGCCACGCGCAAGGATGAACTGGCCAGAAACGCCAAGGGCTTGCCGAAAATGCAGGCCAGCGATGACCGCCTGCTGATCATTGGCCACCTGGCTCAGGCCTTGCCAGCACGCGAAGCTGGCGCCGAAGTCAGCCTGGCCATCGCCGGCGTGGCGGCCGACAGCCTTAGCTCGATGATCCCCGGCCTGTTCGGCGGCGGCCAGGCGCAAGGCCTGCTCGACGGTCAGCGCCAGCGGCTCATGGGGCAAATTGGCGAAGACCTCAACAATACGTTGCTGTACGTGTACCGCGACCTGTCCGACGCCGAGCTGGAAGAGTTCGCCACCTTTGCCGAGTCGCCCGACGGCAAGGCCTACTACCAGGCGGCACTGGCCGCGGTGCGTGCCGGCCTGGCGGTGGGCCAGAGCAGCAATGACCTGAAGTGATCAGCCCAGGCGCTGGTCGATGAAGTCGAAGTAGCGCTGGCGAATGCCTGGCAGCTCGTTGGCCAGGTGGTGACGCGCGTCGGGCAGCATCAGGATCTGCGGCTCAGCGAACTTGGCCTTCAGCACCTCCAGGTTGTATGGCCAATCCACCGTGCCGTCGGCCTCTCCCTGTACGATCAATGGCCGCCGTGTACTTTTGGGCGCAGCCTCGATGCGTTTGACCCACGCGATCAGGGCACCCACCCAGGCGGTGGGCAGCCGGCGCGGTTGCAGGGGGTCGGCCTGGAGAAACGGCAGGAAGGCAGGGTCGTTGGTGTTCTCACTGAAGCGCCGGTCGATACCATTGACGAAATGGCGCAGCACGCGATAGCTGAACTTGGACCAACGCCAGGCACATGGCCGCACCAGCGGCGCCAGCAGAATGACCTGGCCATCGACAGGGCTATGGGCACCTTGGTGCAGCAAATGGTCCACCGCGATCGCCCCACCCGTGCTCTGCCCGCACAAATGCCATGGCCGCGGCAGCTGCAACGCACGCGCCTGTTCGAACAGCGCCTGCAGCACCTGCTGGTACACCGCGAAGTCGCTGATGCTCGCCCGCTCGCCGCTGGACAGCCCATGGCCGGGCAGGTCGCAGCTGATGACCGCGAAACCTTGCCCGAGCGCCCACTCGATCACATGCCGATAGAGGCCCATGTGGTCGTAATAGCCATGCAGCAGGAACAGCGTCGCGCTTGGCTGCTCGGGTAGCCAAGCCTGCCCGACCAACTCGAACCCCGCGGCCTGGAAACCGCCCAGCCAGCTGTGGGCCGACAGGTTCAGGCCATAGAAACGCTGGTAATACTGCGCTTGAATCGACAGCGGATAGCGCGCGGTGAACGGCGCCAGGCTGGCACGCAGGCGGTCGGGCTGAAAGTCAGGGGGCATCGGGTACATCCACAGTGAAGCAAGTATTGATCTGGGATATTCAGCTCTGGCCCTCGTCATGGCAAGCTCGTCCACTTCGAACAACCTGCATCGATCCGATTGTAGGAGCGGCCCACGACTTCTCATGAATACCAAGATCATCAAGCCGATGGCTGCCGCTTGCGGGCTGCTGCTCGGCGCCGCCCTGATGTGGCAAGCCTTCACCACCTTCCAGGCCCGCTACCTGCGCCCGTTCGACAACCAGGCCACGCTGTTCGACGGCAGCCAGTTGCAGCTCCCCGCCGAGCTGGCCGGCCCGGGCCCGATCCGCGTGGTGCACTTCTGGGACCCGGCCTGCCCGTGCAACGTCGGCAACCAGCAACACCTGGGCGACCTGGTCAGCCAGTTCGCCAGCCAGGGCGTGACCTTCCACGTTGTGCAGAAGGCTGGCAGCCACGGCCAGTTACCCGCCAACCTCAGCAGCCTGCACCCCATCGCCAACTTGCCAGGCAGCGAAAACCTGCCCGCCTCCCCCGCCGTGGCCATCTGGGACCACCAGGGCAACCTTGCCTATTTCGGCCCTTACAGCGAAGGCGCGGTGTGCAACGCCAGCAACAGCTTCATCGAACCGATCATCAACGCCTTGCTTGCGTCACGCCCCGTGCAAGCCAGCAATACCTTGGCCGTAGGGTGTTACTGCCCCTGGTAGAAAACGGGTGCCCGATAGATATCTACAGCGTTGCCCCGGAGGACAATTTTTAGCCTGACGACATACAGATCAATGGAGAAACTGTATGTCGCGCCAAGGATTCACCGAATTACCCAACAGCCACGTAAACAGCACCCGCCTTCCATACCTGGGCCCTCAGATTCTCTGGGGCCATAACCGCATTCCCCCGCATCACCTGGTATCCACTTTCCGCCCGGGCAGCCTGGTCATCGACCTGGTTCCGCAGATCGAAAACGACAAGAAAACGGTCAAGCAGGAGCACGAACAGCGCCAGGCCACGCTCGAACCGGACCTGGATCAGGCCATTCTCGCACGGGCAGGCTCACTGACCGGCCTCAGCGAATCCCAGGCCATCGAGCGACGAATCACGGTGGTCAAACAGCTACAGGCACAACTCGGCCCACGCCTGGAAGCTGCGCGCCAACAAGCCAACCGTTTCTTTGGCACAGACCCGGAACATCGCACCTTTCGCGAGTTTCTGACTGCTGCCCGAGCCCAGGGAGCCCAGGCCGATCCTCGCCAGGCTTGGCTTGAATCCTACCGGGCAGCGTTCGAGATCAAGTACCTCGAGCAGCAGCACAGCCAGTTAGTCCGACGCCAGCACATCCTGCGCAGTAACCTGTCCAGCGCAAGAGCCAGGGAACGCAGTAACAGCAGCATCGCTTTGTCACTGGACCGGGTCGAGCAGGCGATCGTCCGCACGCTCAGTGCCAATCACGAACTACAAGTAGCCAACAGCACGTTGCAAACCATGCTCACGGCCTTCGAGCGGCACCGGGATGAGGACATCGCCGAAGCAGCGGCACTGGAGCACAGTCGCGAGCTGGAGCGGGAAACATCAGACCTGCTCAAGGCGCGCGCACATCAACGCGCCTCAGGCACCCAAAAGCGCGTGCAATACAGGCGTCTCGCGACGGAGATGTCGCGGCTCGACTTCGATCTGAAGCTTCATGGCCCCAGGGCTACCGAAGCCCACAGGGCCCAAGCGGCTGCGTTGCAGGCCCAGGCATCTGCCCACGCTGCCGAGCATGCTAGTACCTCAGCCACCGAAGAGGTAGTGGGGAACCAGCTGCATCTGCAGGCGAACAGTGCCGTTGAAGCAGCCTTCGATGAGCAGGCGCTGCTCAGCACACTGACGGGACGTACGCCGAGCAACACCCCCGTCACGTTCAATGCCTGGGTCGCCAGCACTCAACACCCGCTGGTAGTGACCACCTCACGCGGCGGCACTGCGCACTTTGAACCCATCTGGGACGCGCTGGGCACCGCCATCGGCAACGCTGCGCTGCGGCTGCTATCTGGTACGGCCAGGTACTTGACGTTGCTGCTCTATGCCGCCCGCCTGGGTGATGGCGAACGCATGGGGGTCACCGTCCCGCTCGCCCTGATGACGCCCAGTGCGGACCTTACCCAAGAGGCGAACCGCAAGGTAGGCCAGACCCTTGAGCTACCGCTGCGGATGAATGCCGTGCCCGAGGGCACCCAGACCGAGGTGTACCTGGCAGCCACGGATGGCAGCAGCATCCTGCGCGACGTACGCGTGCGCCAGGCCCAGTGGGATACGACCCAGGGCGCCTATCGCTTCACAGCTGAAGGGCCGGGCGGTGCAACACTGCTGTGGCACCCGGCAACGCCGCCATCGACCCTGGGCACCTTCAACCCCGAGAACGACAGCTTCACCCCAGGCGTCCCCATCGTCGAAGACCTGCCCAAGCACCTGCCGGGCAACATTATCGTCCCGCCGCAGCCTGATATTCGAACCTTCCCCGAACTGCCCGACCTGCAGATCGATGACTACGTCATCATCTTCCCCGCAGATTCGGGGCTGGCACCGATCTATGTGATGTTGCGCAGCCCACGGTATCTGCCGGGGGTCGCCAGTGGGAGTGGCGCAGTTACCCCAGACAGGGTGCTAGATGCCGCTAGCACGGCAGCAGGGGCGCCGATTCCTGCAAGAATTGCGGAAAGGCTGAGGGGGCGGCGGTTCAGCAGGTTCGATAAGCTTAGAGAGGCGGTCTGGAAGGAAATTGTTGCGGATGAAGTCTTTAGAGTGCACCTCTCTCGCGTAGACATTCAGAGCATGGAGAATGGTACTGCCCCCTACTCACGAAAGGAGGACCGCGTAGGGAAGCGAATGAAACTAGAAATTCATCATAAGCATGAGATCGCCGAAGGCGGGGCAGTGTATGACTTGGATAATCTTGTCCTCATGACCCCCAAGGTCCACATCAACGAGCACCGGGGGAACAAACCATGATTTTCAAGGACAAGCTAGAAGAATACACGGAGCAAGAGTTCCTATTGCTAGTGTCAGTACTGTTCGAAAATCGAACAGGCCTACATGGACTTGAACTCGAGCAATATCGGGACCGTGTTGTTTATCATTTTGAAAAAATCACAGAACACCCTGATGGTTTGGATGTAATCTGCTATCCGCCTCCCGGATCGGAAGACAGCCCAAACGGCGTACTAGACCGAGTAAAAACCTGGCGCGCCGCCAACGGTAAACCCGGCTTCAAACCCGCCTAATACTAAGCCCTGCGGCAACACCGCAGGGCTTTTCATATCACCCTCGCACCCGCGCCGGGCTCCCCACCACCGTCACCCCCGCGGGCACATCCCGGGTCACCACGCTACCGGCACCAACCACCGCGTTATCGCCAATGGTCACACCCGGCAGAATGATCGCCGCACCGCCGATCCACACATTGTTGCCAATGGTCACGGGGCGCCCGCTTTCCAGCCCGCTGCGCCGCACGTCGGGGTCCAGCGGGTGGTCGGCGGCGTAGATCTGCACATTGGGGCCGATCTGGCAGTCATCGCCGATAGACACCGGCACCACGTCGAGCATCACGCAGTTGAAATTGATGAAGGTGTTGCGGCCGACGCGGATGTTGTAGCCATAGTCGCAGTAGAAGGGTGGGCGGATCACGGTGCCCTCGCCCACGTGGCCAAAATGTTCGCGCAACAAGCCATGACGGGCGTCGTTAAGCAGTTCCACGCTGTTATTGTAGCGGTGCATCCAGTGCTTGCTGGCGATCTGCTCGGCCTGCAATTCAGGGCAGCCAGCGTGGTAGAGCTGGCCGGTAAGCATCTTCTGTTTTTCGCTGAGTGCCATGGAAACTCCTTCCTGGGGGCAGTGCTCGTTCGCGCATCCACCCAAGGTCGGACCCTATTTTTTCGTAGATAGCTCAAGGAGTCTGCATGAAGCGCAGCCTGACCCTATTGGCCGTGGTTGTTGCCGCGGCCGCTGGCGCTGGTTACTGGTATGCACAGGGCAAGCTGCCACAGCGTGAAGGCGAAGTGGCGATGGCCGGCCTGCAGGCACCGGTCAGCGTGCGCTACGACAGCCGCGGCGTGCCGCACCTGCAAGCGCAGAACGAGGCGGACCTGTACCGTGCGCTAGGCTATGTGCATGCCCAGGACCGGCTGTTTCAAATGGAGATCATGCGCCGCCTGGCACGTGGCGAACTGGCCGAGGTGCTGGGCGACAAGCTGCTGCCCACCGACACGCTGTTCCGCAGCCTGCGCATACGCGAGCAAGCCGCGCTGATGGCCAGGCGCCAGGACCCGCAATCGCCGGCCGCCCTGGCTTTGCAAGCCTACCTCGACGGGGTCAACCGCTGGCAGGCCAGCCACCCCAAGCCGGTGGAGTTCGACCTGCTCGGTATCACCCCACGCCCGTTCACCGCCGAAGACACCCTGAGTATCGCCGGCTACCTGGCGTACAGTTTTGCCGCAGCGTTTCGCACCGAACCGGCGCTGACCTACATCCGCGACCAGTTGGGCCCTGACTACCTGAACATTTTCGACCTGGGCTGGCAGCCCGAGGGGGCCCTGGGCAAACCGCTGGCCGCGGCCGACTGGCGCAGCCTTGAGGGCCTGGCCCGGCTCAGCCACGAAGCACTGGGCGATGCCGGCATTCCGCAGTTCGAGGGCAGCAATGCCTGGGCCGTCGCCGGTAGCCGCACACGCAGTGGCAGGCCGTTGCTGGCAGGCGACCCGCACATCAGTTTTGCAGTACCGGCGGTGTGGTACGAGGCCGAACTGTCGGCACCCGGCTTCAACCTGTACGGCTACTTCCTGGCGCTCAACCCGTTCGCCCTGCTCGGCCACAACCGCGACTTCGGCTGGAGCCTGACCATGTTCCAGAACGATGATGTAGACCTGATCGCCGAACGCACCAACCCGGCCGACAGCAACCAGGTCATGGTCGATGGCCGGTGGCACACACTGGAAACCACCCAGCAGCAGATTGCGGTAAAGGGTGAAGCGCCAGTCACCCTCAACCTGCGTCGCTCGCCCCATGGCCCCATCGTCAACGATGTACTGGGCAATATCGCCGGCACCACGCCAGTAGCCCTGTGGTGGGCGTTTCTCGAAACCGAAAACCCGATCCTCGAGGGTTTCTACCAGCTCAACCGCGCCGACTCCCTGGGCAAGATGCGCGAAGCCATAGCCAAGGTCCATGCGCCGGGGCTGAACTTCGTCTGGGCCAACGCCCGCGGTGATATCGGCTGGTGGGCGGCAGCGAAGTTGCCGATACGCCCAGCCGGCGTCGACCCGGCGTTCATCCTCGACGGCGCCAGCAGCCAGGCCGACAAGCTCGGTTTCTACCCCTTCAGCGCCAACCCGCAGCAGGAGAACCCGGCCCGCGGCTATATCGTCTCGGCCAATTACCAGCCACCGGCGGCGGTGCCGATACCGGGGTACTACAACCTGCCCGATCGTGGCCGCCAGCTCGATCGCCAGCTGGCCAACCCTGAGGTGAAGTGGGACACCCAGAACAGCCAGGCGCTACAGCTGGACACCACCAGCGACTACGGCCCGCGCACGCTGGCCCCGCTGCTGGCGACACTGCGCGCCATAGCCGAAGGTGATGAAGAAAAGGAACTGGTGGAACAACTGGCCGCCTGGGCGGGCGATTACCCGCTGGACTCGACCAGCGCCACCCTGTTCAACCAGTTCCTTTACGAGCTGGCCTACTCGGCCCTGCATGATGAACTGGGCGATACCTGGTTCCCGGTACTGATCAGTACCCGCGCCATCGACGCCGCCTTGCCACGGCTGGCGGCGGATGCCGATTCGCCCTGGTGGAATACCCGGGGTGGCGACCAGCGCACCGACCGGACCCAAGTGGTGCGTACGGCATGGCACAACAGCCTGAAGCACCTGCGCGACACCCTGGGCGACGACCCGGCGCGCTGGCAGTGGGGCAAGGCCCATACCTTGACCCACAACCACCCCCTGGGGGTGAAAAAGCCGCTGAACCTGCTGTTCAACGTTGGGCCATTCGCCGCCCCCGGTACACATGAGGTACCGAACAACCTGTCGGCGAAAATCGGCCCGGCGCCATGGCCGGTCACCTACGGGCCCTCGACGCGGCGGCTGATCGACTTTGCCGATGCCGGGCAGGCGCTGACCAGCAACCCGGTCGGGCAGAGTGGCGTGCCCTTCGACCGGCATTACGCAGACCAGGCCGAGGGGTATGTGCAAGGGCAGTATCAGAAGGCGCAGATGGGGGTGATTCCGGCGCAGAGCACGCTCAGGCTGGTGCCGGCGCAGTGATTGCTCTGGTTGGTATGTAGCTTTGAGATTGCCGGGGCTGCTTTGCAGCCCATCGCGACACAAGGCCGCTCCTACAAAATGGCGCTTTGGTAGGGGCGCTGCGGCCGGAAGCAAAAACGCCGACACATGGGCGTCGGCGTTTTTTCGATGACTGCTGGCGGATCAGAACGCCGGCAGTACGGCGCCCTGGTACTTCTTGGCGATGAACTCCTTCACTTGCGGGCTGGTCAGGGCCTTGGCCAGTTTCTGCATGGCATCACTGTCCTTGTTGTCCGGGCGCGCGACCAGGAAGTTCACGTACGGCGAGTCGGCACCTTCGATCACCAGCGCATCCTTGGCCGGGTTCAAGCCGGCTTCGAGGGCGTAGTTGGTGTTGATCATGTCCAGGTCCACCTGGTCCAGCACGCGTGGCAGCATGGCCGACTCAAGCTCGCGGAACTTCAGGTTCTTCGGGTTCTCGGCAATGTCCTTGGGGGTGGCCAGGGCGTTCTTCGGGTCCTTCAGGGTAATCAGGCCGGCCTTCTGCAGCAGGATCAGTGCGCGCCCGCTGTTGCTCCCTTCATTCGGAATGGCAACGGTGGCGCCCTCTTTCAGCTCGCTCAGGCTCTTGACCTTCTTCGAATAGCCACCAAACGGCTCGACGTGCACGCCCACCACGGTTACCAGGTGGGTGCCCTTGCCTTCGTTGAAGCTCTTCAGGTAAGGCAGCGTCTGGAAGTAGTTGGCGTCCAGGCGCTTCTGGTCCACCTGCACGTTCGGCTGCACGTAGTCGGTGAAGACCTTGATCTGCAGGTCCACCCCTTCTTTGGCGAGTGTAGGCTTGATCAGCTCAAGGATTTCGGCGTGCGGTACCGGGGTAGCGGCAACCACCAGTTTCTCGGCAGCGGCGGCCAGGCCGGAAAACGCCAGGGCGGCGGCCAGGGCGGTGGTCAGCAGGGTCTTCTTCATGGTGGTCCTTATTCTGAATCTGGGCCATCGGCGATGGCGAATCGGCTGCCCCACCGCTTCACCAGTGGGCGTGAAGCGGACAATACCTAGAATTTTTATTCCGTAACAATATCTTTTATTTCGCTAGTTATTCCAAAAAACACAGTCACTATGGGTTTTGCTTATGAGCCATGGCTAGCCAGCGGTCTTGGCAGGTCGAAGTCATGGGGCAACAGCTCGGCGCTATCATTTACCAGCAAGGCAAAGTGAATGACATTCTCCAGCTCGCGGGTATTGCCCGGCCACGGGTGGGCTTCCAGCACCTGCTGCGCGGCCTCGCTCACCAGGGGCACCGGGCGCTGCAGCCGGGTACTGTAGATACCCACGAAATACTCGGCCAAAGGCAGGATATCGCCTGGCCGCTCGCGCAATGGCGGCAGCTCCAGCGCGCCTTCATGCAGGTAGTGGTAGAGCCGCTCGTTGAAGCGACCGGCACGCACCACCCGAGCCAGGTCGATGCTGCTGGCGGCTACCAGCCTTACATCCACCGGCTGTGGTTGTTGCGCCCCAACACGCATCACCTCACGGTTCTCCAGCGCTGCCAGCAGCTTGCCCTGGATGGCCAGCGGCAAGTCGGCGATTTCGTCCAGGTAAAGCGTGCCGCCGTTGGCCGAGCCAAACCAGCCGGCGCGGCTGCTGGCCGTACCGCCATGGCTGCCAGCGCTATAGCCGAACAACTCGGCGTCGGCATAGGTCGGGCTGATGGCCGCGCAGTTGACCGACACGAACAGCCCGCTACGGTCGCTGGTCCGGTGGATTTGCCGCGCCAGCAGCTCCTTGCCGGTACCGGTCTCGCCACGAATCAGCACCGGCAAGGGTTGCGGCGCCAGGAGCTCAAGCTCATCGCGCAGCCGCTGCGAGCGTGGGTCGATGAACACCAATGCCTTGGCACGGATGCTCAATGGGCTTTTGTCCAGTTCAGGAAAGGTCAGCAGCGGCTGGCCAAACGGGTTTTGAAAAGTCATGAAAAAACTCCCGCCCCAGGCCTGCGGTGGCCGGGCGTACAGGGGCCAATCAGGCGCGGCGCAGTGCCCGCTGCTCGACCCGGCTTTGCAAGCGATACAAGTAGGCGAAGCCTTGTTCCCAGCGCTCATGCCCGGACTTGACGTTGATGTGCCCGGCGTTGCTCAGCAACCCCGCTTCGGCACCCCAGGCCTGGGCCAGGTATAACGCCCGCGGCACGCTCACGGCAGGGTCGTTGTCCGAGCTGACAACCTGGCTGGGAAATGGCAACACCCCGAGCGGAATCGGCGCAAAGTTGCGCAGCGCCGACGCACAGGCGGGCCGCTCGACGTCCGCAGGCGCCACCAGCAACGCCCCCCTCACCCGCCGCAGCAACGCCGGGCTGGCCTGCGCGGCCCAATGGGCGACGGTGATACAGCCCAGGCTATGGGCGATCAGGATGACTGGCGAGGGCTCGGCGGCAATCGCCTGTTCCAGCGCCTGCACCCAGTCCTGGCGTTGCGGGGTCAACCAGTCGTGCTGCTCGACCCGTGCGCTGTTGGGCAGGGAGCGCTGCCAGTGGCTTTGCCAGTGGTTGTCTGGCGATCCTTGCCAGCCCGGCACAATCAGGTAACGAATCGACTTATTGCGCATGGGGACGCCTCCGGGAAGTTTGCGTGCTTGGAGGCCAGTATAAAGACGGGGTTATATTCGTAAAGGAATAAGAAGCTATTTATTAATAACCAAAACACCAATAGTGGCCTTGCGTTGCGGTGGGCTGCAAAGCTGCCCCGGCAATCTCACAGGCACAAAAAAGCCCGGAACCAACCCCGGGCTTTGCATCAGCCACCGCGACTCAGATATCCGCCACCTTCTGCCAAACCTTCGGCCGGAAGAACAGCGTCTCCCCACGCGCCAGACCGGTCAGGCTATCGTGGTCCTTGACCACTTCGGCTTCGATCAACTCGCTCTGCCCTTCCACCTTCAGGGTCACCCGGGTGGTCGCGCCCAACGGCCGAATGTCGCGCACTTCGGCCGCATGGTGGCCTTCGGTTTCATGGCGCGACAAAGACACCTCGTGCGGCCGGAACAGCACATGGTGCCCTTCGCTCAACGCCAGGCGGTTGGAGTCACCAAGGAAGTGGTAGACGAAATCGTTGGCCGGTTGCTCATACACCTCCCCCGGCGAACCGATCTGCTCGATCACGCCTTTGTTCATCACCACGATGCGGTCTGCCACCTCCATGGCTTCTTCCTGGTCGTGGGTGACGAACACCGAGGTCAGGTTGATGTCCTCGTGCAGCCGCGCCAGCCAGCGGCGCAGTTCTTTGCGCACCTTGGCATCCAGCGCACCGAACGGCTCATCCAGCAGCAGCACCTTGGGCTCCACCGCCAGTGCCCGGGCCAGGGCGATGCGCTGGCGCTGGCCACCCGACAACTGCTCAGGGTAGCGGTCGGACAACCAGTCCAGTTGCACCATGTTCAGCAGCTCATGCACTTTCTCGGCGATCCTGCTTTCGCTTGGGCGCTCGCCCTTGGGCTTCATGCGCAGGCCGAACGCCACGTTGTCGAACACGCTCATGTGGCGGAACAGTGCGTAGTGCTGGAACACGAACCCCACGTTGCGGTCGCGCACATCGCGGCCCGACACGTCCTCGCCATGGAACACGATGTTGCCCTGGTCCGGGGTTTCCAGGCCGGCGATGATGCGCAGCAGGGTGGTCTTGCCGCAGCCGGACGGGCCGAGCAAGGCCACCAGCTCGCCGCTGTTGATGTCCAGGGTGATGTTGTCCAGGGCCTGGAAGCTGTTGAAGCGCTTGCTGACGTTACGAACTTCGATCGACATGAGTCATTCCTCCGCGGCGCCGTGGCGCAGGCGGTTAATACGGTTCTCGCTCCACTGCTTGAGCAGCAGGATGAAGAGCGCCAGGATCAGCAACAGGCTGGCCACGCTGAAGGCTGCGACGTGGTTGTACTCGTTGTAGAGAATTTCCACGTGCAGCGGCAGGGTGTTGGTCACGCCACGAATGTGGCCGGACACCACCGACACCGCGCCAAACTCGCCCATGGCCCGCGCAGTACACAGCACCACGCCGTAGATCAGCCCCCATTTGATGTTCGGCAGGGTCACGTGCCAGAACATCTGCCAGCCGTTGGCGCCGAGCAGCCGCGCGGCCTCCTCCTCTTGCGTGCCCTGCTCCTGCATCAGCGGGATCAGCTCACGGGCCACGAACGGCACGGTGACGAAAATGGTCGCCAAAACGATGCCCGGCAGGGCGAAGACGATCTGGATATCGTGGTCTTGCAGCCACGGCCCGAACAGGCCCTGCGCGCCGAACATCAGCACGTAAACCAGGCCGGCGATCACCGGCGACACCGAGAACGGCAGGTCGATCAGGGTGACCAGGATGCTCTTGCCGCGGAAGGTGTACTTGCTCACGCACCAGGCGGCGCTTACCCCGAACACCAGGTTCAGCGGCACCGAGATGGCCACGGCGAGCAGGGTTAGTTTCAGCGCCGACAAGGCGTCGGGTTCGAGGATCGCCTCGAAGAAGGTGCCAAAACCGTTCTTCAGCGCCTGCGATACCACAATGACCAGGGGCAGCAGCAAAAACAGCACGAACACCAGCCAACCAAGGCCGATCAGGATACGCCGCGAAGTGGCGCTGCCACGGCGGGCGGCGTTGGCGGCCGCACTTGCACTCAGGGATGAACTGGACATGCCGGCCTCCTTCAAGGGGTTTCGATACGGCGCTGCAGCAGGTTGATCAGCAGCAGCAGGATGAAGGAAACCACCAGCATCAGCACGCCAATGGCGGTGGCCCCGGTGTAGTCGTACTGGTCGAGCTTGACCATGATCAGCAGCGGCAGGATCTCGGTCTTCATTGGCATGTTGCCAGCAATGAAAATCACCGAACCGTACTCGCCCACGCCACGGGCGAAGGCCAGGGCAAAGCCGGTCAGCCAGGCGGGCAGCAGGGCCGGCGCCA
>NZ_BCBD01000104.1:0-19572 GCF_001320345.1 Pseudomonas sp. NBRC 111127
GGTGTAAGCCTGGTCAGGTTTGTACGGCATCGAGTCGGCCAGGTCGGCGATCGTGTCGATCTGCTGCTGCAGGTCCTGCTTCGCCTGGTCCAGTGCGCTGTCTACGCCTGCGACGGCGTTGCTGACATCGGCGATCTGTTCGTTCAGGTCGTTGCGTACTTCGCCCAGGCGCTCGTTGACCGAGCCTGGACCATCCTTGTCGATCAGGTCGATGCGGCTGGTGAGCTCCTGACCCAGTTCACTTTCGGTGATCTTGTTCTTGATGCCTTCCAGGATGGCCCCGACATCCATGGATGTCGCGGCGACAACTTTGAGGAAGGCGCTTACACCGTAGGCATTCTTCGAGCGAACGAAGTAGGCGTAGCTTTTGGCGAACGAGAGACCGGTATGGGTGATGGTCAGCCCGCGCCCGAGAAACTCGCCTTGCGTGGCGGCTGGATCGGACGACCAGAAATACTCATATGTGCCCCCATTAAGACCATGAAGCGTATTGCCGGGGATCAGTGTGATCGTGTCGATTGTCGCCTGCACGGCGCAGGTTTCAGGCATCGGGGGGCCATCTACGTCAACTGTGATGGTCGCCTCTCCAGAGCGAGCCAGCGGGCCCAACGCAGCAACGCCCATGGTGTAGCTACCCGATGTCAGGCCTGAAATCGGCATTCGGGTTGTGGTTTCGGGCACTTGTAGCGCCTGCACCGCTGTGCCCGCTTGCCTCACGGTAACAGCGAAGCCCGATACGATCCCTGCAGGTCGGTCCCAGCTTAGAACGCCCTGGCTTATCTCTGCCGTGTCCTCCACATCCCAGCGGAGGTTCGTTGGGCTCCCGAGACCGCCAGCGGGCAGCTTGATAAAGCCGATAGGGTTGTAGGGCTTGCCCACGGCGTCATCAAAGATGGCAGCCTCATAGGCCTGAACCGAAACTGTACAGCCCTCGCTGGTACCCATGGACCAGTTGGTAACCATGAACTCGCCGAGGATGTTCAGCGATGGCAAGTTAACGCGCACAGCCCGACCAGGCCGGCAGTTGTAGCCAGCCAGGTTGAGCGGGATATTCAGCCCGCCACCCGACCGACGCCGACGGAGCTCGATATTTGCCAAGCGCTGGGCCTGGTATGGGTCGCCGACATAGGAAAATGACAGCGTTTCTGCTGCCTCGCCCCCGTCTTCCTCAACCCATTGAGCAACAGAGACTTCGGGATAGTCGGTCTCGGTCCAGGACTGCTGGGGATCAATGAACGTGCCGCGGATCGTGTTGATGGCGGCGTCATTGGTAGCTTCGGTGTTGCCGGTGATGGTCCCAATCACCATGTCTTCGGTGATCTCGAAGTCATACGGCCCGTAATAGGCACCCGCCTGGAACATCCAGCGGCCGCCGACTCTGATCAGCTTGCCCGCACAGGCCGCCTCGAGCTTCTGCAATACGTTGGTGCGCTGCTCATCGGCGCCGATCACGCAGCCGCTGCGGTACCGAGGGCTTGAGCTACCGTCCGGGTTTTGGACCGACTCGTCACAGACGTTGGCACCGCTCGCGAATGTCTCAAACACGATCTCATCATCGGGTACGCCGCAACGTGTACGGAGAAACCACAGCAAGTGTAAAGCCGTGTTATCTGTCCAACCGGACATGCCGGTCCGTGGATCGAAGATGTCATTGCGACCGCGCACAACAAAGCGCACATCGGGAATGCCGGACGGGAATTTTTCTGCGTTGTAACGCAGCGAGATCCGTACATACGACAGCCCGCGGCCGATTTGCGTGTCTTTCCAGTCAGGGCAGTTTTCCTTGAGGAAAGCGTTCACCTGGGTTGGATTTACGACCAGCTCATATGAGACATCCGCGCCATAGCTGCCGATGAGCTCCTCACCGAGATAAATGGACTCCAGCTCATCAATGGCGCCTTCGCATAGCACATACACCAGGTGCAGCCATTCGCCGGTTGTTTGGGCTCCACGCTCCTCCTGAGCCCAGACCAGTACCCCGCCCGTGCTGACGCGTCCAAGGATGTACCGAGCAGGCGCCTTAGAGGAACGGACGGTCTGAGCAGAGGGCTCGTTGTCTCGCAACGGCGACTTCGTGTTGAGCTTTTCCTGTTGCTCAGCTGCGTAAAATGCCAGGCCAGCTCCGATCACAGCACCTACGAGATTACCTTGGACGAAGCCAATGACGGCGCCGACGGCAACCTGTGCAAGTTTTTTTACGCCACCGCTCATCTATTCCACCCTCCAAACAGCTGTCGGCTCACACACCACGCGGTGCACGCCATCTTCAGTCGTCGCCCAAAATTCGTTCGCCCAGAAGACCGCCATGGACTTGCCACCTGGTGCCTCATACATCGCGATGTCTCCGCGCTGGATTAGCGCTGGAGATACCCGGACAAAACACGCATCCCAGGCTGCTTCCAGGCTGCCGTGATTCTTCCGAAGCGCACGCTTTGCACCGGCCTCAGTCCTGTAGGTGCCCCGATACGCTTGCGCTGGATCGGTCCCGCACACTGCTAGAGCGCAATCCGCAGCAAACAGGCAGCAGTCAAACTCGCCCCATGAAAAAGGCCGCTCTCTGGCGGCCTTGATCACTTCACTGAGTCGTATTGTCCAATCTCTGTGGCGCATAGCTATTTCTCATAGGCAAAGGTCGGGGCGTCCTTGCTCGACCCCCAGTAGATGGGCCACTCGGACAGCTGAGCGACGGCATAGAAAAAACGGTCGCCCTGGTGGCGGGCCCGGTGGTTTTCGTCGGTGAAGCGCTCGGTACCGGTGCGGCTCCACTCGGCCATGCGGTCGACGATCGGCACAGTGATTTTGTTACCGTCCTCGCCGCTACCGGCATACGAGAAGGTGGCAGCGTCCATACGCCCTGAGAAAAGTATGTCGACGGCGTAGTTGCCCTCTTCGTCGAAAACGACGAACAACAGTTTTCCAGATCGTCCGCGACAGCCCCGAATGTTTGTTTCGCTGATGATGTAGGCATCTAGGCCGTTCAGCGTCAGATCAACAGCCATAGGCGAGCCTGAGTTGTCGCTTTCCTGCGATTGACCTACCTCACCGAACTGACCGACACCGAGATAGGTAATCCCGTCGATCACCAGCTCACCAGTGCCAGTATGGGCATATACCGGGCCATCAGCGAAGTCGAGCTGGCAGGCGTAAACGGTCATGAATCGTCCAGATGCGATGATGTCCACCACGCTCTGACTGAATGGAAATGATGTGGGCATCAGAAAGCCTCTCGAAACTGGTAGCTGCCATTCGATATCACCGGCTGAACAGTCCATTGATTGGTGTCGTCCATTCTCCTCATCTCGCAGTAGGGGTTTCTATACTCAACCGGGCTGCCGGGCGCGAATCCTCTGCGCACTCGCTTGTTGACGCGAACTACCGCAGATCCGCTGCCATCCGTAGCAGCGTGCTCTACCACCTCAAACATCTCGCCCAGAATGGTGATGTGATCACCTCGGCTGAAAACCCTGATGCCTGGCCGCATGTTGCGCAACTGCAAGCTGGTGGATTGCGCAACAGCAGCCGCCACAACTGGCGATCCTATGTCGTCAGTCCTGACCCTGGTGATCGAAGGTACGTTGACGGTTCCGAACATCCCCTGCAGACGGCCAAGGAGCGATGTCAGCTCTCGTTCATCTTCCTCATACAGGACACCAAACGTAAGGGTGCAGACCCAGTAGGCGCCAGGGTGCGAGGCGATTTGCTGGGCATTGTTGAGTGAAGAGGTGAAGGCCCGATTGTTATAAACGACGCCCCAGGTGACCTCAGTGGGTTCAAGGTCCTCGGGCCATTCCTCCGCCATTGGATAACTCCAAAAGTGCCTGCCAGAGCTGGCATGGGTTGTTAAGTTCGGCGCAGCATCTGCCGGCCGGCGCCGTTCGTTTTGAAGTCACGCAGCATCAGGTCGTAGCCATCCCGTGCACCCTGTTCGGCTGCGCGCCGAACATCGGCGAGCGTGGCCGCGTCTGCTTGCCCCCCCACCTGGATGTGTTGAGTGATGCCCCCAAAGGTGATCGATGGTGAGCCCGTTTCGCCGCCCGCGCCTGCGGCCATTACACCAAGCGAACCGTCCGGCCCCCGGTGCAGGGGTAAGATCGCTTCTGGCCCGGCCTCTGCGAAAACTCCCGCTCCCTTGGCGAAGGCGAACATCTGAGGGCTGTCGTACACTCCGCCGGAGTAAGCTGACAGGCTGAGGGAATCGTAGACACCGCCTTTGGCATTCGGGATGACCTCACTGAAGCCCGTCATCGTGCCTTGTCCAAGTGCTTGGGTACCACCGCTAAGGAAACCAAACGCCGAGCTGAGGAAGCCAGCAGCCGCTTGGCGCACCTGTATGCGAATCAGATCCTCAATCACGGAGTCGGCGAAGTCCTTGAACTGGAACTTGCCGGTTTTCACGAACTGAGTGATGCCATCCTCCAGGTTGCCGAAGGCATTGGAGAACAACTCCTGCGTCTGGCCGGCTACATCGGCGGCACTGTCGAGGTAGTTTTCCAAGGCAGCTGACGCGCCATTTGTCCAGTCAGACTGAGCCGCGTCGATCTTGACGAAGGTGTCTTCTTGGACCTGTACCAGCTTGGCCCCGTACTCTTGCCTCAAGGCAATCTGCTTCTCCAGCTCCTGGCGCTGTTTCTCAGTGCTGGCTGTAGCCAGCTCGTCTCGCAGCGCCAGAATCTTGCTGTTGTTTTCCTGCTCGAGGGCCAGGCGCGACTGAGCGCGACCAGCCCGCTTGTCGCCCATGCCTACCGCTGCCGCTGCGGCATCGCCCTGCTGCTGGGCAAGCGCCAACTGGCGCTCCAGATCGGCCTGGTACTTCATGGCCCGCGACAGGCCGGTCGAGGCCTGCACGGCATTATTGAATTGCTCGGCAAGCGCGCCGAGGGCCTTACCGTACTCCCCGGTCGTGATCTTCTTCTGCGCCAGCAGTAGGTCGAGATTCTTGGTTTGCTTCTGAAACTCATCGGACGCTGCGCCGACCGGGTCGAAGGCTTTCTTCAGCTGCTGGTACGCGGTTTCCGCCTCTTTCAGCTGCTGATTGAGCTTGGTTTGCGCCGAGGTGGCATCCTTGGTTTGCTGCTTCGCGCCCTGGTTGGCTTTCTTCTGTGCTTCGATCGCGCTCGCCGCCGACAGAATTGCCTGCCGGTCTGTTTCGGTAAGGTCGGCGTGTTCAGCAAGATAGCGATTAACGATCTTGGTAGCATCGCCATTGTCTTGCAGGCCCGCCAGCTGCTTCTGCAACGTTTCGAGGTAGGTCTGACCGGCCGTGCTCATGCCAGCCTTGGCGGCGTTGTTTTCCTGCGTCGAAACGGTGTTCCGGTCAGTCTCGCTGGTCAGTTCCGAAAATTTGGATCGCAGATTGGCAAGCGCGGCGCTGAGTTCAGATGCCCTGACCTGACCTGTCTCGATGGCCTGGGCCATCGCCTCAGTGACGCCGGGAATTCCGCGCACCTGATCTGCTACGGCCTTCCAGTCAACTACTGCGCCCTTTGAGAAGTCATTAGCGGCTGTTCGCACTATCTCGAGTGCTTTCCGTGCCTCCTCGGGCATTGGCGCTAGCCCGGCGATGAACCCATCAACGCCAGCGGCCCCCAAACCGCGTAGGTCGTTCTCGAATTTGTCGGCAATCGCGCCCGACGTCTGCCCCAGCTGGCTCTGCAGGTCGTCGATCTTGTCTTGCAGTTCCCTCAGAGCCACCGCCTGGGTCGCCCTGTTCAGCTTGTTGAAGCGCTCGACCAGCTTGTCGAGCGGATCGCTGAGGTCTCCTAACTTCTTCTCGAGTGAGTCGGAGTTGTCTCGCAACAGGAGGAAACTGGCCGCAGCCGTGCCGGCCAGAATCGCCAACCCCATCGGGCCGCCCAGCGCCGTCAGCAAACCACCGGTAGCGGCACGTGTTAGGTTGGCCTGGGCAATGGCCAGCGCCTCGGTTGACGCCGTGAGGGCCGCTTGTTTTGGCAATAGCTGGGTCTGAACCAGGCTGAGTCTATTCAGGCCAGTCGCGGCTGCTACCGACGCCTCTGCTTGCCGCACCTGCGCCTGGGCGTAAATGCGCTGGGCCTCAGCACCGCTTAAAGCAGCTTGGGCATTCCTGAACTCTGCTACCCGCTGAGCTACGGCAGCCTTCACTGCCATGTATGTTTTGGCGGTATAGGAAGTAAGCGCCGCAACACCGACACCGCCAATGGCTGTCGCGACTAAATCGAAATGCTCTCCGAGCGTGACGATGACCTTCGAGAGACCGCCAACGGCCCCGGTTTGCTCTTCCATCTTTCCAAGGAAGTTGCCAATCGCGTTGCTGATGTTGTTCAAGGCATCTTGAACACTGGTAGACATGTCGGCCGCTGCTTTGCGGTTTATCTCAACACTTTTCAGCAGACCGATGTTAATGTCATCCAGAGCAAGCTTGCCCTCGCTGCCCAGCTTGCGCACTTCGTCAGTGCTCTTTCCGGTCGCGCGGGCAATCGCGTCCACGATTGTCGGCATCGCAGTTTGGATAGAAATCCACCCATCCGCATCTACCTTCCCTGTAGCCAATGCTTTTGAGTAGGCGTCCAGCGCCGAGCTTGCTTTGTCCGCTGACGCGGCGTTGGTTACGAGCAGGAAACTGAAGCTGTCGGTGATATCGAGCGTCTGCTCGGTGTTGAAGCCTAAGCTGCGCATCACATCCGCCGTGCGGATATACAGTTCTTGCGCCTCAGCCAGAGGTCGGTAGGTTTCCTGCGCGGTCTGCATCAGGTGCTCTTGCACAGCCTGGTAGTCGGCAGCACTTCCAGTAGCTGCCTTCATCCGGTCAGACATCTGGCCGTAGGCATCCACTTGCTTGATGATGCCCCCGATCAGGCCGGCGCCCGCTACCGCGGCAAAGGCCCCGCGCATGAGTGTTCCCGCGCCTTGAGCCGCAGCGCCCGCTCGCTCAAACGCGGAGTCAACCGTCGCCAAGTTGCGATCAATTGTCTGACTGGTCTTGGACACCAGCTGATCGGCACTCGCCAACTCGCGCCGTAACTGCGCGGTGGTGGCCTCAATCTGGACGAGCATTCCTTGAATTTGTTGGTCAGCCATTTCATAGCCTACAAAAAAGCCCGCTCAAGGCGGGCTTCAATAAGTTGGAAGGAAGATCAAATTCCTTTTTTTGAACAAACTTGTCCGGCAGCCTCTCCCACATCAATAACAACGAAATTACCGCTAGAAAGTTTCACCGCCATGAAAGGCTCAAATCCGACATACGCACCATATGAGTTTTTTGAGTTTACAAGGCCACAAGTCGCTTTATCTTTGCCGATCCTCACATTTTTAAATTTTGCACTGTCTGCATCTTTCAACCGATCTTCCATCGCTATTTTCAGTGCCGCTAGGTCATCATTTGATGCCGGGGTGCCAGCGGCGAAGGCGAGCGAAAAAACAGCGCACTGGGCAAAAACTCCCAAGCCAATCTTCCTGATCACGGTAGACTCCTCACGAAAATGACTACCATATCAAGAAGACGATCAAGGCGCCTGGTTAGTAAGACTTTCTCCCAGTCAACGCCATCCTCAGCTTGTCGGCCACATTCGAAGCACTTGGTTTCTCCTTCACGCCCTGCTTCTTCCCGCTGCCGAACGGGTTAGTCATCTGAGTCCATTCAATCCTGGCATCCATGGCCATGAATAGCTCAGGCAGCGGCGTACACCAGGCCACATCCGGCGCCCATCCCAGCCACCCGGTGGCGATCCCATACAGCCGGTCGACGTAGCTGCCATCCTCGACAGCGCTTACGCCGTCCCGGCTTGGTCGTTTCCCGGGTCACCGCCTCGCGGATTGTAGAGAGCGCCAAGGTAGTTGGTGACTACCGGTGTCAGCCCGGCCACGCCTTCCTGCCAGACCTTCTCGGGCAGCGCTTCGGCAGCCTTCCCTTCCAGACCTGCGCCAGCAGCGATGATGAAGGCCACCGCATCTACGCCGACTGCATGCAGGGCTGCGGATGCACCGCGCAGGCCGCCGAAGCGGCTTTCGATAGCACGAACTGCTTTTAGGGTGGGCTGGAGAGTGTACTCTTCATCGCCCAGTTTGATGGTCACGGTCCCGTGTAGAGTTTTGCTCACAGAGGCCCCCTATCAGGCAGCGGCGGCGGCCGGAATTTCCAGCACGTCGGAGTTGATGCCCATGGTGATGTTGCGGCGCACCACGTTGTCAGCAGCACCTGGTGCAACGGTGTTATTCATCACCTTGACCCGCATGTAGAAGGTGGTCGGGTTGATAACTGGCGTTGCGGTCGGGTCACCGTCATTCAGGGTGATCTTAACGTTGTAGTCCCCCTTGCTGCGGTCCTTGTGCGCGGTCTTGACTGCACGCTGGCCTGCGTCACCACTGTCCAGACCGACAGTAACTGTCAGGTCGCCAGCGTCAGCGGTGCCCTTGTACTTGCGCACACGCCCGTCTTTCAGCGAAGTGAAGTTCACGTTGCTGAAGGTGTCACCAAACTCGCCCAGGTCCTCGATCTCACCCACTTCTACGTAGGTATCGGCCTTGTATTCAGTTTCCGTGTCCGCGCCGGTCTTGCCACCGATAAAGAGGCGGCAGCCAGCGGCTGTGTTGAGGTTGTCTTCGGCCATGGGGGTTCCTCCAAAGGCACATTGGATAAAGCCGCAGCGCGGCCGGTGGTTAAATCAGTGGGTGGTGATGATGCGAACCGTGATCGAGCCCTGGTAGGTAACGCCGTCAGCATCCCGCTGGGCGTCCGACTGGATGACGCGTACCGATACAGCGCGGCCAACCTCCAGCGGCAGCGGGCGCTCGTCCAGGGCGGCGATCACCTCGCCGTTGATGCGCTTCACTTCGGCCTGGCCGACAGCATCAGACCAGACGGACAGGTACAGAAGGCGCTGCTCGCGCTTGCGCCCGGAGATCGGGCTTTCGTTGACCGAGACCTCGCGGTCAATCGACACGTAGGGCATATCGGCGTTCAGCGGTGCGCCGTCGTAGATCGGGCAGCTGACTTCGGCCTTGAGCCTGGCAAAGATTGCCTCCTGCAGGGCCAGTGATGGATCAGCCATTACCTACCCCCTGGCTTGCCTTGCGCAGGGTTCGGCGAACTGCCTCCTCAAGGTCGGCCATGACGTACTCGCGGTTTACGTCCAGGGATGGGCGAAGCCACGGGTGGGCCGGCCTGGCAGGTATGTCCGGGTACTTGCCGAAGAAGTGCTGTCCGTCGGACTTGTTCTTCGTGTCGCGCTGCCGGATCGAATTGCGCCGGCCTTTCAGCTGCGACTTGTCGCGATTGTTGGTGTGCACGCCGCCGACCGCATCCCGGTCAGCTCGCTGGTAGATGGTGCCGGTGTAGCCCTTGGTGCCGTACTCGAGGAACCTCAGGTAGAAGAAGCGGCGATTGTCCCGTTTGCCCCTGATGCCGACCTGTGCATCCAGCCCGCTGGGTGCGACGTAGACTCGCAGGGCCGCCGAGGCAGCGCCGGTGTCCTTCGGGATCAGCTGCTGCTGGGTAGCCAGCACGCGCGCGGCCGCCTTGGCCATGGCCGGCTGCAGTTCATTGTCCATCGTCTTGTGGATGTTGCGCAGCGTCCGCCGGAGGCGGATGTCGCCGCGCATTTTCGAGCGGCGCGCCATGACCTACTCCTTGCCTGGTTCGGCCTTTGCTGGTTTGGCGGCCTTGTCGGCAACGGCCTCAGCGTAGCCACGAGCAATCAGGCCTTCGCCCTGCTCCTTGGTCACCTCGAACTCTTCGCCCTTCTCGCGCTCACCAGATGCGCCCGTCAGCGGGCCCAGTGCACGAATTTTCATGGTTCACCTCATGGGTTGGGGACGCTGGAGCACAGCAGCCGCAGCATGTCCCGTTCGTTGTTGAGCAATGCGGCCTCGACCTTGTAGGTGATGCCGGTGCGCTTTTCGGTGACCCGCCAGCCGGCGGCGATATCCTTTCGCGGCCGGATGCGGATCTCGGCGGTGACAGTCGCCTGCAGCTGCTCCGCCACGGGCATGACCCGTCCGGTGGGCATCGTGACCTCGGCCCACACCTCAGCTGTCGCCGGCCAGGTCTCCTTGAAGCCGCCGGTGCTGTTCTGCTCACGCACGACCTGGGCCAGAATGCAGCGGTGCCTCATTGGTCCGGCTCTCATCAGAATCGCTTCCTGTACCAGAGCAGGCGGTCAACAGCGAGCGGCACGGAAGTGAGCCCGCCCGCGGCCACTGCCTCCCGGTTGGCGTACCAATGCCCCACCAGCAGCAAGATGGCCTGCTGCACGTCCCCGGTGAGCCCCATCTGCTCTGGCTCAATGGGTTCGCCCTCGACCAGCTTCCGGTCGCAGTGCTGCTCGACGTGCGCCTTGGCGGCTTCGATGTAGCCGTCAATCAACGGGTCTTCATCGTCACCGTCGACGCGCAGGTGCAGCTTCACGGTGGCTAGGTCGACCATTTACTTGGCCTCGTCAGCTGCTTTGTCAGCAGCGGCCTTGTCCTCCTTCGGCGCTGCGGGCTTGGTTTCTTTCGGCTTCAGCACGCGAGGCTTGCCATTGGCGTCGAGCTCCACCGCCAGGCCCTTGCCAATGAGGGTGTGTGCGTACTCGTCGTTCGCATCGTCGAACACCTGCCCCGCGACGACTTTGTTCGTGTCGGAGCCCAGCAGCGCGCCCTGGCCGACAAATCCCCACTCGATCTTGATTTTCATGATGCCTCCAAAAACAAAGAGGCCGGCGATCTGCCGGCCAGCGGGTGAGGATTACTTGGCAGCTGGGAAGCGGCCCTTGACCAGCGCTTCGCGGCGGCGAACACCGAGGCCCAGCCGCTCCTCGACCAGCAGCGCCCGCTCGTTGCGGATGAATTGATCGTTGATCAGGCCCATCTTGAACAGGAAGGTGAGGCGATCGAACAGGGTGACGGATCGGGCGAAGTTCGCGACCAGGAACTCACCGCCGGTGTCGGTGCCCCCTTCGTCCATGCTGTCGGAGGTGATCACTGGACGCCCCCACAGAACCGGGGTCACCAGACCCTGAAGGTTGGCGAACAGGTAGCGGTTCTCGCCGTCCTTCTGCAGCTCGATGTTCATCCAGTCCAGCTCGGTCATAACCGCGCCGTCTGCGGACATCTTCGACTGCTTGCGCACCTGATAGATGGCACGGCGCACCAGGTCGATCGACGTGTCGCCAGCCTTGTTCAAGGCTACGTCATAGCTGGTTGCCTGGGTCATCAGGCCGTTGAGGTTGTCGCCGGTGCCGTCGCCCTTGAGGATCTGCGTTTCTTCTTCCAGTTTCAGGTCGTAGCGCAGCAGCTGCTGGATGTAGGCGAGCATCTGCGGAACGTCATCGAGAGCTTCGTCGGTGACCGGCATCCATACCGCCAGTTTTTTCACGCGATCGGTGATGCGCTCGAAGGTCACGTTGCTGGTGGGCTTGAGACCGCCCTCCGCCACCGGCGCGGCGCCCTTGGTGTGCAACAGCTCACGGAAGTAGGTGTACTCCTGCGCCGACACAGGGATGACGGTCAGAAGGTCGCGGATGCGCAGTTCCTGACGAATACCTGGTTGGATCACAGGATCGTAGACAGGCGGCACGATGCCGGCGCTGGTAACCTTCATCTCCTTCATGCTGGCCATGTCGGACTTGGTCACTTCGAGCTGGGCCTGGGCGGCGTTCTTCTGGTTCAGGGCCTTGTAACCATCATCGCCCTTGATCATGTCGATGAAGCTTTTGCCCTCGCCGGGCTGGCCACGCAGCTTGACGCCCTTCTGCTCCAGGTCCACGACCTGGTCGATGACCTTCTGCAACTCGCCCTTCTGGTCTTCGATCTGCTTCTTCAGGTCGCCGGCAACCTTGTTGCCCTTCTCGACCTCCTCCATGGCCGCGTCGTACTTCTTCTGCAGGCCCTCGAAGCCGCTCTTCAGTTGCAGCTCGATGGTATCTTTCAGCTCTTTCACTTCGCTCATTGCGATGCTCCAAAATGGTGGGTGAACAGGGTGGAAATTTCTTTCAGCTCATCCACGATCGCCGTGGCCTCGCTTCCGCCATCACGGCGCAGCGCGGTGTAGCCGAGCGAAGCGACTGCCGCCGCTTCCTTCTGCGAGAGGCCCATGCGTTCGCGCAGCGCCTTCTCGAAAAGCCTGATGTCCGACTTGACGCTGAGCACCTGCGCCTCGGGGTTCATGCCGAACGGGACGAAGGAGGCCTCCCACAGTTCGGCCTCCTTGATGAGGCGTACACGCCGGCCGGCGCGCTCCTCGAAATCTGCCTTGATGGTGTTGAAGCCGATCGACATGCTGTCGAGGATGTCGGCCTTCATCAGCTCATAGGCATCGCGGGCATAGCTCACATTGAGATTGACCTGGCCCTTGAGCAGCAGCCCATGGTCGTCCTGGGCGTAATCGGCGGCGCCGACCAGGCGGGTCAGGTCGTGGTACAGGGCCAGCTTGAGCTTGCCTGCACGGGTCGCTTTCACACGGGTGAAGGCCCCAGGCAGGATCACGTCGTCGCCCAGATCCACGTTGTTGAACACGGCGGCGTAAGCTTCGAAGTTGCCCGCGTCGTCAACCGACTTGAGTTCGATTGGAACCTCAAGAGTCGCCATTTTTCTGAACCTCCCACCGGGTGACCCGGTTGTATTCGTCGCCTTCCAAGAGAGGCAGATTTTCCTTGGCGCGGGCTTCGTTGATGGTCATCCAGCCAGAGCCGCCTGAACCGCCGAGCGCTGCCCCCAGGTACGTGGCACGGCCTGCGCTATCAGCGCGCAGCAGCCCCTCGACCACGAACTCGACGAAGCGTGTGGTGCTGCCAAACAGCTTGCTGTTCAGCTCGTCTTCAATGGTGTCGATGTAGGGCTTGAGGCCGAAGGTGATGAACCCGATGAGCTGCTGCTCAAGGTTCGAGCCCATGATCGAGGTCTTGCCCGCACGGTTGGCCAGCCACAGCGGAACGCCGTAGATACCCGCCAGGGCTTCTTCCTGGAACTGCTGGGACTCGATGAACTGTGCGTCTTTCTGGCTGATCCCTGCCGGCACGATCTTCGGGCCGCCCTGCAGAATGGCCATCTTGCCGATGTCATCGGTGTCGGCCTTGCGTACGTCGGGGAATCGCTTGAGCACCTGCGCCTGCTGCTGGTCGGTCAGGAAGCCGTCGTAGATGACATAGCCGCCGGTGAAGCCGCCCTTCCTCATGAACCGCGCCGACCACTGCTGGCCGGCCTTGGCCAGGCCCATGGTTTCGGCCTGGTACTCCAAGGGCGAGAGGCCGACCACACCGTCAAGGCTGAACAGCTTGAAGTGCAGCATGTACTCCGGCGAGACGGGGAACGGGTCTCCTTCCGAAGGCGTCACGGTGTACAGCAGATCCTCCTCGGTATCGATCTGCACTGTCCGGCCATCGAGCGGAACCAGGCCGATGATGTCGCCCTTGCCGTTGCGCTCGATCAGGGCGAAGGCATTGCCGCGAAGGGCCATGTTCACGACCACGAACTTGAGGAAGTTCAGCATCGTCATGTACGGGTTGGGCTTGCGAAGCAGCTTGAGCATCCGGTCGCTGCCGCTGATCAACTCCCGCCCGCCACCCTTGTCGTCGTAGAGCTTGAGCGGCAGACCGCTCAGCGACTCGGAAAGGATCTTGACGCAGGACCAGACCATGCTGATCGAGAGCGCGTTCTTTGTCGTGATCCGAACGCCAGCCTTGGTCCGTTTGCCACCCACCTCGAGGTCGGCTTCCACGTAGTCCCCAGTGACGGGGTCGGTGTAACCGAAAAAGCCCCAAGTCGAGGGTTTGTACCATTTGAATCTCATGGTCAGCCTATGAGGTCGAAGAAGCCGTTGTTGAGGTAGTTGTCCATGCCGCCCTTCGCCTCAGGGTTGAGCGCCATCAGCGTTACAGCGTTGAACAGCGCCATCAGCGGGTCGATCTTTGCCGAGCCGCTGGCCTGCTTGGTGATCAGGATCGAGTTGCCCCGTGGCTCGACGCGGGCGTTGCCGCAGCACCAGGCCATGAGCGGCTGGCCACCGTGCAGCAGCGTCCCCTCGGCCAGCTTGCGCTCGGCAGTCTTGATCGCCCCGCCCAGGCGCCAGCCCTGTGAAACACCGTCGATCTTGTCGCGCGGTATGCCGACCGCCTCGAGTGCATCGAGAATGGCGCCGACGCCCGCCGGGTCTAGACCGACTTTGTCCAGCAGGCCGGCCTGCTCCACTCGCGCCACAAGCTGGGCCACGTCCTCGATGTCGTCACCGATACGCTGCACCAGGGTCAGGTGCCCGTCCTTGGCGAAGTCGCGGATCCGCGGCGCCTCGGACTTGCGCCGCTCCAGAACGGAGGGGTGAGCCCAGGCGTGGGTCCACGTCAGCCAGCGGCGCGTGCCAGTCTCCCGGCCGATGGCAGCCAGGCCCAGCAGGTCGTCAAGACCGCCGCCGTCGACGCCGATGTCGATCACCTCGCAGCGCTCGAGCAGATCGTCCAACGTACGGCAGAGCTCGGACGCTTGCTGCTCCCAGAAGTCCGCCCCGGCCCACCTGTCCGATAGCAGGGCCAGGCCGATCTCGACGTTGAGGTGCTTGGCCAGGAAGCCCCGGAACGACTCCTCTCCGTCGAGTTGAGCCTGCGCATAGCCGCGCTCGATGAACGGCTCGTCTACCGAAAGCCCCAGGTTCGGGTTGGTGATGTAGGCGTTGGAGAAATCCCGGTGGGCACCGGCATCGAGCATCGCCTTGGGGAACTCGTACAGCACGGGCAGAAACGACTTGTCGATGATCTCCCCATCCCGAACCTTCCGGGCGTACATCAGCTTCTGGCGGAACACGCCGGCCGGCGGCGCATCGGACTGGGTGGTGGCCCAGATGATGAATCCCTCTGGCCGAGAGGCCAGGCCACCAGTGGCCTCGCGTAGCATGGCCTCGGCGTTGGCCCGCTTGCCGAACACCCACAGCTCGTCAACGAACACGCCGATGGCTTTCTTGCCCGACACCGTCTCGCTGTCCGCCGCAACCACCTTGAGGGTGGCGTTAGTCTGACGGTGCGTCACGGTGCGCAGGTGATCCTGCACCTTGAGCAAGGCCTTGAGCTCTTCGTCAGCACCCACCATGTCCCGGATCGGGAGGTAGGAGTTATCCGCGATCTCCTTGGTCGGCGCCAAGATGATGAACTCACCCGACGCCCGCCAGTTAAGGATCAGTGCGGTGAGCATGATGCCGGCGGCGATGGTCGACTTGCCGTTCTTCTTGCTGATCAGCAGCATGAACTCGCTGACCAGGCGCCGGCCTGAATCCGGGTCATAGGCGCCGAAGATCGCAGCCACGAACTGGTTGACCCAGTCGCGCACGGTTTCGCACATCAACGGGCTGCCGGTGGCGTCCACCATGCGCAGCGCGCCGAACACGTCCAGGGCTTCCTCAGCCTCGGTCGGGAACAGCGGCTCGAACGGAATCAGGCTCCGGCGGGCAACTATGCGCTGCTCCCAGTCTGGGCAGGCGGTTGACCACTCCATCATTTCACCGACTGCAGCGGGCCGCGGCGGGTGCCGAACTTGCCGGTAGCTGCCTTATCGGCGTTGGCCTGGGCCTGATCCTTCTTGCCGCTCTCGCCTTTGCGCGGGTGAACGAAAGGCATCAGGGCCTTGGCGGCATCTACGCGAAGCTTCGCTTCCGTGCCCATGTCGTTCATCACCGAGAGGAGGAAGTCCTTCGGGTCACGGTGGAGCAGCGCCTGGGCCAGGTCGAAGCCGGCACGCTCCGGCTCTGCTTGCTCCTCGGATTCCGGTGCCCCTTCCGGGCCCGGCTCAGCCTCTTTGGCAGCCTTGGCGGCGGGCCTGGCTTTAACATCCGGTTTAACATCGCCTTTAACATCTGGAGGCATCAGCCCCAGGGCACGCAGCTTCATCAGTTCGGCAGCGACGTCCTTGTCCTTGACCAGCCGAGAGCCCGCCGCAGACGCTGTCTTCTCGGAATAGCCGGCCGCCACGGCAGCGTCTCGATTGGACGCACCTTCCCTCAGCGCAGCGATGAAAGCGCGCTTGCGGGATGTTAAAGCCATTTAACAAAAATCCTGTGGGGGAAAAAAATCTGTACGTGGGGTCGGTGGCGGTCTAGCTAAGTGAGAATAACTATATTTTGACCACCCCCGGGGTTTGTGGCACGTCACTGACGTGCATTTTGCAATGTCGCCCGCGCCGCCGCGGCCTCAGCCCAGCCCTGCAGCCTCCTCGGCCTGCTTGACCGAGTCGTGGCAGGGCTTGCACAGCGACTGCCAGTTGCTCTGGTCCCAGAACAGCGTCATGTCGCCGCGGTGCGGGGTGACGTGGTCCACCACGGTGGCTGCGGTGGTGCGACCGAGCCTGGCGCAGTAGACGCAAAGCGGGTGGTCGAGCAGGTGGCGCTCGCGGGCCTTCTGCCACTTGTAGTTGTACCCGCGCTGTGAGCTGGTCTTGCCGCAGCGCCAACTGCTGGGGTTCACGACCTTGACCCTGGAGCCTGTGCCATCCGCAAGTCGCGGCGTGATCGTCTTGAGCCTGGCCATCAGCGCACCTCGGTCACGATGCCGCGCTCGATCCAGCGCATGACGCGAGCCAAGTTCGGTTCGCGACCGGTGATGTGGGACATGGCCATGACGCCGGCCAGGTAGTACTTCAGCCACCAGCGATGGCGGCAGACGATCGTTGCTGTCATGCGAGCCATTCAGCCTCCTCGCGCCACGAAATGGCGCATGTCGATTTCGTGGCGCGGATCATTCAACCCGCACAATCTTGGCGACGTTGCCCTTCGCCCGGCAGACCAGCATGGCGGCCAGGAGGTAGAACGCAGTGTTGAACCAGGACACGTCGGCGAACTCGTCATGCAGCAACATGCGGCCTATGAGGCTCACGCACTGCATTCCTGTGACCGCGCATGCGGCCCAGGCCATCAGGGACACGCCCAGCTTGTAGCGGGCATCTGGATATGGCCGATAGCGCAGCCCAATCATCACGAAGATGACGGCGCACAACACGGCCTGGATTACGGCAGCCATTCAACCCTCCTTCCTGGCTCGGAGGCGGAAGAACCAAGCCCACCACCTTGGCGGCTGGCCGGTCTGCATCCACTCGATGAGGCCAGAGAACGTGATCACGCACAGAGCGCCACACACGAAGGCGCTGAACCCAGCTGTCTTGGTCCAAGCCCAGCCCATCAATTCGGCAGCACCGAAGTAGCCACCGATCCAACCAGTCAGCAAGTAGCCGACCCGGCGCCAGGTGCTCATGTCCTTGGCGAAGACGACGTAGAAGAAAGCCCCGCCGAAGGACCCCACCAAGGTGGCCAGGTCCAGCTGCGGGAAGAAAGCACCCAGGCCGACGCTGGCAAGTACGCCGGTCACTGCAAGGGCGCCGGTACTTGGTTCGGCCATAGGGGTGCTCCACAGAAAAAAGAAACCCGCTCAAGGCGGGCATTGGATCAGCAGCGATGCAGCATCCCGCCAGGCTTGAGCTCTTCGCGAAGCAGGCGGCGGACATCATTTTCCAGGCTCGGCCCGAGCTTCAGCTCGTTTGCGACAGTGCTGACACCAACCCCAACACCGGCGATGTAGAAACGGCCATCCTCACCCATGGTTACCTTGAGGCTGTAAGGGCATGGATCGGTACCAGAGCTTTCGAGTGCGGCCTTGGTGATGAACACCTGTCCGTCGATCACGACGAATGGCTCCCTGGGCTCGTTGGGACGCTTCACCACTTCCAACTGGCCTACACCCGCTTCCCGCAGAACTGCCTGTGCGGCCCGGATCTGCCGGGCAGTCTCGCCGTGGAAGACAACCTTGCCCATGCGCAGAGGCTCGACTGTCTGGCCGGCATCGATGAGCAGGTCTGCGGTTTCGCAGCTGGTCACGCGGCTCGTCAGGCTTGTGGTAGCACGGGCTTCCGCGACTCTGTTGGTCAGCACCGTTACATGGCCACCTTCCGCGGTGACGGTGCTCGCCAGCGCCTGGACGGCCGTGGTGTCTGCCTTCGTTGCAACCTGGCCGCTTAGGGTGGCCACCTGTGCCTGAAGGTTGCTAACCGAAGCTGACAGGGAAGTGATTGCCGCGAGAACTGGATCGGACATTTGCTTGCTCCAGATACGAAAAAGGCCCACCTGAATGGCGAGCCCTAGACATGCGAAAGGTGGCCCCGTACTACTGTCGAGCTTCCACACAAGACGTTTCACGGAGCGAAAAACGATGAAGGTAACCCTCAAGTGCGCCAAGTGCGGCAGTGATAAGTTCGAGGTTCCGGCTAGGCCGAACGACAACTCGAAGGTCACCTGCGGCAAATGCGGCGCTGTCGAGACTTACGGAAAGCTCATGAAGGCTGTGAGCGACAAGGTCACGAAAGACCTGCAACGGCAGCTCGGGAAACTGTTCAAGTGACCTGATTGTTTCAGCCAGAGGGCGTAGGAAGTCAGCGGCGCCCTCAACCTTTACGTCGAGCTGTAGCTTTTCCATGCGTCCTCCAGAATGAAGAAAGCCCCGGCAGACACCGAGGCTCAAAAAAAACCGGCCTTTCGGCCGGATAATCCGAACTAGCCAACATAGACTGCTACGGCTATGCAAAAGCTCGGATCTCGATATTGCCATGGCGCATTAGGCAATTGCCATACCGTGAAAGACTAGCGCCTCGATTTCTCACAGGAATCTCTCAGCCTCTCCATAGCGTCAGGCGCCATCGGCGCGGTCATCATGGAGCGGTAGGTTATGCGCTCAGGGGGGCTACTTCAGCGCAGATAGAGCTTTACGCTTGCGGGGCAGGGGCTTCATCAATGCTGATGCAGTGCTCAATTTCGGTAATCTTCACCAGCGCCTGCTCTGCAAGCGGATAGGCACCAAAGACCCGTCCTTGGTAGAACACAACCCAAACGAACTCCAATGGCTCCGGGCCACCGAGAGTGCGAACCAAGTTTTGGAACCTCTCGGCCAAGTCATCAAAATGCATCTGCGCCATACCACGCAACACCATGCCGAACGCTCCTTCACTCAAAGCTGCATTCTGCGCTCAGTGAAATTTGCGGGCAACTCGTGGCTGGACTTCACGGGGGTGCGGAGGGCCGGTGCATCCCGGCTTGGTGATCTGGATCGCTGGGTCACGTACCCCAGACTCTCATCGCGTAGCCGCCCATTGTCCGCACGGGATTAGACGACGCCACTACCGACTTAGCCCAGCTGCCGGGCGTGTCATCCGCATAAAAATAACCCTAGGCGCATCTTTTCTCTTTACGAGCTATACGCCTAGAGGTATAATTTCAACATCAACCACACAAGGAGACGGAGGTGCAAAGCAGGCAGTTGATCAAGGAGCTTGAAGCAGCTGGATGGGTTCTAAAACGTGTCACTGGAAGCCACCACATCTTCAAACACCCCAACAACCCAAACTCGATACCAGTGCCACACCCCAAGAAGGATCTACCGATCGGCACGGTAAAGAGCATCAAGGAACGAGCCGGGTTGAAATAACCCGGCTTCACCCTTTGCACCTCTGTAGGAGACGAACATGCAATACCCAATCTGCATCGAGTGGGGCGACGAGAACACCGCCACCGGCATTCAGATCCCCGATATTCCAGGCGCTGTTACCGCGGGCGACACCTTCGAGGAGGCCTATACCTCTGCCGTCGAGGTCGCCCAT
>NZ_BCBD01000105.1:0-19367 GCF_001320345.1 Pseudomonas sp. NBRC 111127
CGAGCTGGAAGTGCAGTACAACGCGGACCACCGCGTGGTCGCCAGCCGTGATTATGGCGGCGAACGTTACGTCATCGAGCTGGACGAACACGGCAACATGGTTGGTCTGACATTGCCGGACGGTAACCGCCTGCAATTCAAGTACGACGAGTTCTCCCGCCTGCTCGAAGAGACCGACCCACTCGGCCGCAAGACCACCTACGAATATCATCACCTGACTACACTGGTGACCCAGGTCAGCTACCCGGACGGCAGCACCTGGCGAGCGCGCTACGACGACAAGGGCAACCTGCTCGCCGAATTCGATGCCCTCGGCCAGATGACCGAGTACCTGAACAGCGATGACGGCCTGCCGCACACCATCATCGATGCGACCTACAAGTCCAAGTACCTGTGGTGGAACACCCTGGCCCAGGTCGAGCGTTACCAGGATTGCTCAGGCAAGAGCACGTATTATCGCTACGACGAGCGCCAGCACCTCGTTGCGGTGACCGACGCGCTGAACCAGACCACCACGCTGGAACGCAAGCCCGACGGCGAAGTGCTGCGCATCAGCCACCCGGACGGCACCACGGAAACCTTCACCTACAACGCCTACGGTCAGGTGCTCAGCCACACCGACGGCAAGGGCCAGACCACCCGCCTGATACGCACGGCCCGCGGCCTGCCGAGCAGCCGCCAGGATGCCAAGGGCCAGCGGGTTCGCTACGAGTATGACAAGGCCATTCGCCTGACCGCGCTGGTCAACGAAAACAATGCCACGTACAGCTTTGCCTACGACGTGTCGGACCGGCTGAGCGAAGAAGTGCGGGTGGATAACCTGACCCGGCGTTTCAGCTACAACGTCGGTGGCCATCTCACACGACTGGATGAGATTGGCTATGGCGAGAATGCCGAGCGGCCAGAGCGCCATACGCTCTTTGAGCGTGATGCCATTGGCCGTTTGATTGCCAAGCTCAATAGCGATGCGCGGCAAGACTTCGTCTACGACGACGGCGACCGGTTGCTGAGCATCGAGCGGCAACCGACCGGGATCGGCAAGCAGCTTGGGATCACAGAAGAAAAGCTGGAGTACACCTACGATCTGCTAGGCCGGCTAACGAAAGAAATCACCCCCGATGGGACGCTAGCCTACGAGTACGACCCGCTCAGCAACCTGACCACGCTGACCCTGCCGGATGGCCGCAAGGTCAACCACCTGTACTACGGCAGCGGGCACCTGCACCAGCTGAACCTGGACGGCCAGGTCATCAGTGACATGGAGCGCGATGACCTGCACCGCGAGGTGTACCGCACCCAGGGCAAGCTCACCAGTTGCTTCGGTTATGACGCCATGGGGCGCAAGGCCTGGCAGTTTGCCTCGACCTTGCCGGCTGACAAGCTGTCGCAGGTGCACAACACCGGCATCAATACCTCTTTGCTGGTTGAGCACGCCTACAACCCGATCCACCGCCGTTACCAGTACGACCCGGCCGGTGAACTGGTACGTACCCTCGACAAGCTACGCGGTGAGATCAAGTACGAATACGAAGCCAACAGCCAGTTGCGCAGTCGTGATACTGGCTCCTTGATCGGCAGCGAGGAATTCCGCTACGACCCGGCAGCCAACCGGTTGGACTTCAATGCGCGGCAGTTCGACAAGGTCAAGGACAACCGGATCAAACAGTGGCGGGATCAGGAGTACCGCTACGACCCGTGGGGCAACCTGATCGAGAAGCGCTCGGGGCACAGCAAGCTGCAGAGCTTCAGCTACGACTGCGAGAACCGGCTGGTGCGAGCGGAGACGCTGGTCAATGGCAAGCTGGCAAGCCGAGGCGAGTACCGTTACGACAGCCTTGGGCGGCGGGTGGCCAAGCGGGCTGAAATCAACGGCGAGGTCGAACAGAAGCGCTTCCTCTGGCAAGGCTTGCGGATGCTGCGGGAGGAAACGCCTGGGCACAGCATCTTGTACCTGTACGAGCCGGGTAGCTATGCGCCGTTGGCGCGGGTTGATCAAGCTGAAGGGGAAGCGCAGAAGCTTTATTACTTCCATACTGACCAGATTGGCACGCCGTTGGAGTTGACGGACAGCGAGGGCACGGTCGTTTGGCACGCGACGTATCGTTCTTGGGGTGCGATTGAGAATCTGGCCGTCAATCAGGTCGAGCAGAATCTGCGCTTCCCAGGTCAGTACTTTGATGCTGAAACAGGACTGCACTATAATACCTTCCGATATTATGATTCTGGAGTGGGACGTTATGTCACTCAAGATCCTATTGGTTTAGATGGCGGGCTAAATCTTTATCGCTATGGTCAGAATCCGGCAGGATGGATCGACCCGTGGGGATGGGAATGTTGGAGTACTGCTCGAAAAAACTATTGGAAAGCTGAGGCCAAAGCACCTACTCGCGCCTATTCGCCCGCAAACCTTGTGCGTATGGCTGAGGGGAAAGCGCCCAAAATGACAGTTGAGGTTATTTCGCGAAAGACCGATAAGCTATCTTTTAGAGAGTACGCATTAGAACTTCACCATAATGATATTCCTCAGCGAGTGGGCGGGGCGGGTGTACATGATTCCTCAAATTTGCTCGCGCTTACTCCCTGGGAGCATGAGGCTGTCGACCAGTTTAGGCACGTAGGGTCTGACTTGATTAGGATAATTAAAGGAGTTGATGTATGGTAATCAATGACGGTTCATTGGCGGAGAATATAGTTGGGTCGTCTGCTTATAGGGAGTTACTTGCGGAGCTAGTCGACGCTACAGGTATTGAGGTTGAGTCGGAATATGCGGAAGTGTTCGCTCGTCTAGACTCTACTAAGATTGTAAAGGCAAAGGTTGATGTTGATGACTTGATGTTTATATTGACAAGCCAAATGGATCTTATAAAGCGGTATTCTCTTTCTAAGTTTCAGGCGCTTTCAGATGAAGAGGACGACCAAGAGTATCCCGTTGGCGCAGAACCTTCTGGCGACGAAAGAAGTAAAACTCTTTCGGTTGGGAAGTATTCACAAGGTTTTTTACTGACCAATCTTATTGAGTTTGCATTGGCGATGTCTGGTCATGAATGCCTGCTGGAATATATTAAATTGTGTAGAATTCCACATGCAAAAAAATATACTGACCAAATAATCAAGTTGACAGGTCTTGGCTAGCACTGACTGTCGCTATGATTGGTTTTGTTTGAGTTCGCTGTTGTGTTTTGCAGGGTGTCTGTAGTTCTTTGATAACATATTAGCTAATATTTCAAGGCGAAAGCTCCGATGTCTCTATAAATCGCTAATTCAGAAATTGCGTCTTTCATAGGAAGGGCGCCACCTCTTTGGCAGCACTGCCACAGGTCTCCACCGAGGGTGGCCACTACCGCTGGGAAACCCTCGGCGCACCCACCATCTGGGCCACCGACGTGCTCGGCCGCGAGCTGGAAGTGCAGTACAACGCTGACCACCGCGTGGTCGCCAGCCGCGATTATGGCGGCGAGCGCTACGCCATCGAGCTGGACGAACACGGCAACATGGTTGGTCTGACATTGCCGGACGGTAACCGCCTGCAATTCAAGTACGACGAATTCTCCCGCCTGCTCGAAGAAACCGATCCACTCGGCCGCAAGACCACCTACGAATATCACCACCTGACCACGCTGGTGACCCAGGTCAGCTACCCGGATGGCAGCACCTGGCAGGCGCGCTACGACGACAAGGGCAACCTGCTCGCCGAAATCGATGCCCTCGGCCAGATGACCGAGTACCTGAACAGCGATGACGGCCTGCCGCACACCATCATCGATGCGACCTACAAGTCCAAGTACCTGTGGTGGAACACCCGGGCCCAGGTCGAGCGTTACCAGGATTGCTCGGGCAAGAGCACGTACTACCGCTATGACGAGCGCCAGCACCTGGTCGCGGTAACGGACGCGCTGAACCAGACCACCACACTGGAGCGCAAGCCCGACGGCGAAGTGCTGCGTATCAGCCACCCGGACGGCACCACGGAAACCTTCACCTACAACGCCTACGGTCAGGTGCTCAGCCACACCGACGGCAAGGGCCAGACCACCCGCCTGATGCGCACGGCCCGTGGCCTGCCGAGCAGCCGTCAGGATGCCAAGGGCCAGCGGGTTCGCTACGAGTATGACAAGGCCATTCGCCTGACCGCGCTGGTCAACGAAAACAATGCCACGTACAGCTTTGCCTACGACGTTTCGGACCGGCTGAGCGAAGAAGTGCGGGTAGATAACCTGACCCGACGTTTCAGCTACAACGTCGGTGGCCATCTCACATGACTGGATGAGATTGGCTATGGCGAGAATGCCGAACGGCCAGAGCGCCATACGCTGTTCGAGCGTGATGCCATTGGCCGTTTGGTCGCCAAGATCAATCGTGATGCGAGCCAGACATTCGCATACGACGACGGTGACCGCTTGCTGAGCATCGAACGGCAACCAACCGGGATCGGCAAGCAGCTTGGGATCACGGAAGAAAAGCTTGAGTACGCCTACGATCTGCTAGGCTGTCTGACCCAAGAAATCACTTCCGACGGCACGCTCAGCTACGAGTACGACCCGCTCAGCAACCTCACCACGCTGACCCTGCCGGATGGGCGTAAGGTTCAATCACCTGTATTACGGCAGTGGCCACCTGCACCAGTTGAACCTGGACGGCCAGGTGATCAGCGACATGGAGCGCGATGACCTGCACCGCGAGGTGTACCGCACCCAGGGCAAGCTCACCAGTTGCTTCGGTTATGACGCCATGGGGCGCAAGGCCTGGCAGTTTGCCTCGACCTTGCCGGCCGACAAGCTCTCGCAAGTGCACAACACCGGCATCAACACCTCTTTGCTGGTCGAGCACGCCTACAACCCGATCCACCGCCGTTACCAGTACGACCCGGCCGGTGAACTGGTGCGTACCCTCGACAAGCTACGCGGTGAGATCAAGTACGAATACGAAGCCAACGGCCAGTTGCGCAGTCGTGATACTGGCTCCTTGATCGGCAGCGAGGAATTCCGCTACGACCCGGCAGCCAAACGCCTGGACTTCAATGCGCGGCAGTTTGCCAAGGTCAAGGACAACCGCATCAAACAGTGGCGGGATCAGGAGTACCGTTACGACCCGTGGGGCAACCTGATTGAGAGGCGCTCGGGGCACAGCAAGCTGCAGAGCTTCAGCTACGACTGCGAGAACCGGCTGGTGCGAGCGGAGACGCTGGTCAATGGCAAGCTGGCAAGCCGAGGCGAGTACCGTTACGACAGCCTTGGGCGGCGGGTGGCCAAGCGGGCTGAAATCAACGGCGAGGTCGAACAGAAGCGCTTCCTCTGGCAAGGCTTGCGGATGCTGCGGGAGGAAACGCCTGGGCACAGCATCTTGTACCTGTACGAGCCGGGTAGCTATGCGCCGTTGGCGCGGGTTGATCAAGCTGAAGGGGAAGCGCAGAAGCTTTATTACTTCCATACTGACCAGATTGGCACGCCGTTGGAGTTGACGGACAGTGACGGCAGGATCGTTTGGCAGGCGACCTATCGGTCTTGGGGAACGATTGAGCAGCTGGCGGTCAATGAAGTCGAGCAGAATCTGAGGTTCCAGGGGCAATATTTTGATGACGAATCAAATTTAATCTACAATACATTTAGATACTACGATGCCGGTATAGGGCGGTTTGTTACCCAAGATCCGATTGGATTGGCAGGAGGGTTCAATCTCTATCGTTATGCTGTGAACTCGATAAGCTGGATAGACCCTTATGGCTTGGCAGGCTTCTTCACGAGCTCAACGTTCACCGCTCCGTCCGGTAGCACTCACACCGTTTTTCAGCAGAAAATTGACTGGGATTTGCCAGTTAATACTCGCGAAGGTATCAAAACAAATCTTGATTTAGCGTCGGAGGGTAAAAGCCCTTTTGTGGTGAAGAACGGTAGTTACTCTCAGCTTAATTTGCATCACTCTAAGCAGGATGCACTTGGGTCGCTCTTTGAGTTATCAGCAGATACGCATCAGACATACGGAAGGACAAACGCGCTTCACCCTCATCTGCCGGGGCAGCATCCACATAATCCAGTAGATCGCGCTATCTTTAATGGCGACAGAGAGAGTTACTGGATGTCGAGAGCGCAGGCAGAAAAAAATATTCGTTCAAGTAAATTAACTTGTGGATAATTCAAATATGTTATCGGATAAAGTTAAAAATTTTTGCCGCCAAAAGGGCTGGTGGTATGATGATGCTAGCGCAGATTACGAGGCTGAACTAGTTAAATTAGGAATTGATGTAGGATCGGATTGTGCTGAATTCTACTTGCATGCTGAAGATGGCCCCACATTTTCCTCGGGAGGACATGAACTCTATCAGCTTGGTTGGTTCTCTAAAAATACCAAGTTTGATCTCGCGCTGAAACGCACCCATGACACCCTAGGCCTGAGTCTTGATTACATACCCTTGGATAGCTTTGAGGGTGAAAGTGGATATTACTATAATTCCAGGACCGGAGAGGTGCTTGAAATTTCCCTTGGTGAGAGGTTGGAAGCTTTCAAAGCGGGGCGACTTCGCCCGCAGTGGGGCAACTTCAATAGTTTCATTGAGTTTTATTTTGAACTGGGCTGACTCTTATGTTGATAGATATTATTATGGGGTATAGTTTTTATACCTCTAATCGTTTTGATTGATAAATATGTATGATGGCGCAATTGGAGGTCTCCGTCGAGGCTGTTCTGATAAGAGTAATTACTACCGCTACGACGAGCGCCGGTATCTGGTATCAGTGACCGGTGCGCCGAACTAAACCACCTGTCTGGAGTACAAGCCGGACGGTGAAGTTCTACGCATCGCTCTTCCGAAATAGATCAAGGAGAATTTCACTGACAACATCTACGGCCAAGTGTTCAGCCACACCGACGGCAAGGGCCAGACCACCCGCCTGATGCGCACGGCCCGTGGCCTGCCGAGCAGCCGCCAGGATGCCAAGGGCCAGCGGGTTTGCTAAGAGGACGACAAAGCCATGCGCCTGACCGCGCTGGTCAACGAAAACAACGCCACGTACAGCTTTGCCTACGACGCTTCGGACCGGCTAAGCGAAGAAGTGCGGGTGGATAACCTGCCCCGGCGTTTCAGCTACAACGTCGGTGGCCATCTGACGCGACTGGATGAGATTGGCTATGGCGAGAAGGCCGAGCGGCCCGAGCGCCGTACGCTGTTCGAGCGTGATGCCATTGGCCGTCTGGTTGCCAAGATCAACCGTGATGCGAGCCAGACATTCGCATACGACGACGGTGACCGATTGCTGAGCATCGAGCGGCAACCAACCGGGATCGGCAAGCAGCTTGGGATCACGGAAGAAAAGCTTGAGTACACCTACGATCTGCTCGGCCGTCTGACCCAAGAAATCACCCCTGAAGGCACGCTCAGCTACGAGTACGACCCGCTCAGCAACCTGACCACGCTGACCCTGCCGGATGGCCGCAAGGTCAACCACCTGTACTACCGCAGCGGTCATTTGCACCAGTTGAACCTGGACGGCCAGGTGATCAGCGACATGGAGCGCGATGACCTGCACCGCGAGGTGTACCGCACCCAGGCAAGCTCACCAGTTGCTTCGGTTATGACGCCATGGGGCGCAAAGCCTGGCAGTTTGCCTCGACCTTGCCGGCAGACAAGCTCTCGCAGGTGCATAACACCGGCATCAACACGTCGTTGCTGGTCGAGCACGCTTACAACCCGATCCACCGCCGTTACCAGTACGACCCGGCCGGTGAACTGGTGCGTACGCTGGACAAGCTACGTGGCGAGATCAAGTACGAGTATGAAGCCAATGGCCAGTTGCGCAGCCGTGATACCGGCTCGCTGGTGGGCAGCGAAGAGTTTCGTTATGACCCGGCAGCCAACCGGTTGGACTTCAATGCGCGGCAGTTTGCCAAGGTCAAGGACAACCGCATCAAACAGTGGCGGGATCAGGAGTACCGCTACGACCCGTGGGGCAACCTGATCGAGAAGCGCTCGGGGCATAGCAAGCTGCAAAGCTTCAGCTACGACTGCGAGAACCGGCTGGTGCGGGCGGAGACGTTGGTCAATGGCAAGCTGGATAGCCAAGGCGAGTACCGGTACGACAGCTTGGGGAGGCGAATAGCCAAACAGGCTGAAATGAATGGCGAGGTAGAGCAGAAGCGCTTCCTCTGGCAAGGCTTGCGGATGCTGCGGGAGGAAACGCCTGGGCAGAACATCCTGTACCTTTACGAGCCGGGTAGCTATGCGCCGTTGGCGCGAGTTGACCAGGCGGAAGCGGAAGGGCAGAAGCTCTACTATTTCCATACAGACCAAATTGGCACGCCGCTGGAGCTGACGGATAGCGACGGCAAGGTCGTTTGGCAGGCGACGTATCGTTCTTGGGGGGGGGAGATGGAGCAGCTAACGATCAATGGAGTAGAGCAGAACATACGATTCCAAGGTCAGTATTTTGATTACGAATCGAGCCTAAATTACAATACCTTTAGGTTTTACGACCCAGGAACTGGGCGATTTATCACTCAGGATCCAATTGGTGTCAGAGGCGGTGCTAATTTATATGTCTATGTGCTGGCGCCGACTATGTGAGTTGACCCTTTGGGTTGGGTGCCTTGGGAGAAAAATGGTTTTGATAGCTGGTTCAATAGGGCCTCAGTTCAAGATATTGTTGATAACAAAAAATCTGTAGAAGCTGCCCTTCGGAGCCCGAGAGGTAAGCATGAAATGTTTCCTGTCTCTATAGCGGCGAAGGCAAAAGAACTTGGCTTTACCGCTCAGGAGCTCAAGGAAATGATGGTGCCGACTAAAGATATTACTTTTGTGGGTGTAACAGACAAACATGGTAATCCTGGGCCGGACGGTCCGCACCATGGTAGTAGAGCGGGAAGGCTATTCCATAATAATTTAATCAAAGATTTGAATGGCGCGCAAAGCAAATCTTAAGCGCTTAGCGTGATCGATTCACATCACGGCAAGCACATGAAACTAGGAGCATGCTAAATGGGATCTTATGATATTGAACGGCATGAAAAAGTTCATGTTTGGGTAGGTATAAGTTTCTCTTCGGAGGATGACTATCTGCAGTATTTTGAGTTGGACTATTCTGTGGATTTGGATGATCCAGCATACAAAGTTTGTGGGTTTTGCAGGGATATTGGCGTGAGATGGTACGACGAGGATTTCATAGGGATTATACCAAGGAAAGCGGTGGAGGTGAGTCTAGATGAAATCTTGATTGAGTCTGCGGTTGATTCTAGTTGTATTGAAGATTTAAAGGCGGAGTGTTTTAGGCTTGGTATTACTAAGGCTAATGCAATTTTTTGGTATTCCGATAGTGGTACGGATATTTCCAAGCCTCTAAAGTCGAATTATAATGGCTTGAAGTATGTGGGATTATATGAGGGTGAATGACAAGCTCGGCATAGGTCTCGATGAGCTTGCGGTTGGCGTTCAGTGCCAGATTTTTTAGTGATCGGATCTAATTTCGGATGTGCGGTCATGTATTTTAATTTAAAGCCCTAATGCATGTGTTGTTGGATGTATCGACAACCCGCACAAGCAGGTGTACCTGGTGTGCACCGAGGGCGGCCACTACATCCTGTAGACCCTCGATAAATTGTTCCTCTACTAAGGCGAAGTACCGGACACCATCACCGAAGTACCGCTGCAGCGTATTGAGAATGTCCTCGACCAACCGCGATGCTCGACAGGATTTCGAATACGACACCGGCGACCGGCTGCTGAGCATCGAGCGGCAACCAACCGGGATCATGGAAGAAAAGCTGGAATACACCTACGATCTGCTAGGCCGGCTAACGAAAGAAATCACCCCCGATGGGACGCTAGCCTACGAGTACGACCCGCTCAGCAACCTGACCACGCTGACGTTGCCGGATGGGCGCAAGGTTAATCACCTGTATTACGGCAGCGGTCACCTGCACCAGTTGAACCTGGACGGCCAGGTGATCAGCGACATGGAGCGCGATGACCTGCACCGCGAGGTGTACCGCACCCAGGGCAAGCTCACCAGTTGCTTCGGTTATGACGCCATGGGGGCGCAAGGCCTGGCAGTTTGCCTCGACCTTGCCAGCCGACAAGCTGTCGCAGGTGCACAACACCGGCATCAACACGTCGTTGCTGGTCGAGCACGCCTACAACCCGATCCACCGCCGTCACCAGTACGACCCTTCCGGTGAACTGGTGCGTACGCTGGACAAGCTACGTGGCGAGATCAAGTACGAGTATGAGGCCAATGGCCAGTTGCGCAGCCGTGATACCGGCTCGCTGGTGGGCAGTAAAGAGTTTCGTTATGACCCGGCGGCCAACCGGTTGGACTTCAATGCGCGTCAGTTTGACAAGGTCAAGGACAACCGGATCAGGCAGTGGCGGGATCAAGAGTACCGCTACGACGCGTGGGGCAACTTGATCGAGAAGCGCTCGGGGCACAGCAAGCTGCAGGGCTTCAGCTACGACTGCGAGAACCGGCTGGTGCGGGCGGAGACGTTGGTCAATGGCAAGCTGACAAGCCTAGGCGAGTACCGTTACGACAGCCTTGGGCGGCGGGTGGCCAAGCGGGCTGAGATCAATGATGAAGTCGAACTGAAACACTTTCTGTGGCAAGGCTTACGGATGCTGCAGGAGGAAACGCCTGGGCAGAACATCCTGTACCTTTACGAGCCGGGTAGCTATGCGCCGTTGGCGCGGGTTGATCAGGTTGAAGGGGGAGGGCAGAAGGTCTATTACTTCCATACGGATCAGATTGGTATGCCGTCGGAGTTGACGGATAGTGAGGGCAAGATTGTTTGGCAGACTACGTATCTTTCTTGGGGGGCGCTAGAGCAACTGCCTGCTAGTAAGATTACGCAGAACTTACGCTTTCAGGGTCAGTACTTCGATGGCGAAACGGGGCTTAACTACAATACCTACCGATATCATGATTCTGAATCAGGCCGCTTTATTACTCAAGACCCGATCGGGCTAGCGGGTAGTTTGAATCTATATTAGTACGCAGTGAATCCTATGATATGGACTGATCCTTGGGGATTGACATGCATCGACTGATGCTAAAGCACTTAGGGCTAATATGGTGGCGGCGAGTAAGTCCGAGCCCGCGTTTAAGAACTCGGCGCACCATATTGTCATGTCCAACTCGAGCGATGTTAGAATGGTGGCGCTTCAAACTAAAATGGAGCGCTTGAGGATAGATATCAATGGTGCGGAAAATGGCATTTTCTTACCCTCGTATAGTAAAGTTAAGCTTCCTCCAGGCAGCACCTTGCCCAATCATGCAAGCATTCACACCAATGCTTATAAGCAGAAGGTCTTTGATCGCTTGGTCGATATAAATAACAGTAGTGACTTCTTGACTGAGTTGAACAAGATCAACTCTGAAATTGCCCGTGGAATATTCTAGGCAGGATCAAAAGCATGCATGATTTAAAATATCTTGAACGAAAATATCTAGAAATTGAACCGCGAACAGAGGAGGTCCTGTCTTCTTTGTTGTCTGAGGCTTTATGCAGGTCGAGACGAATAGTGATAAGCAAGGGGGCGCTATATAACGTCAGTCCATATGAAATCGAGCGGGCCGGATTTAAAAAAGGGAAAGCTTTGAGAAAAATTCCATCTCATACAAAAAATACTCATGTGTATCATTTGGATGAGCATGATAAAGTGATCTTTTTGGAGATTTATGGACAGTCTGAAAGCATCATCAATAAGGAATTCTACTGCTATGGCGGCGGATGTATTGAGCGGGTCCATTTTACCAGTGCTGGAAAGCTTAGAAATATTTCGATTTCATTGCTTGAAGAGGGAGCGGTGGTGAAAGATATAAACTGGGGGCAGTACGGGTGCAGTGAGTCAAATTATGTCTACGCTGATAAACGCCTAGAAAAAATACACGTTCGGCAAAAAGAGCATACTGAATCTGCATTTAGTGACTTTGAAGTGAGCTTTGAATATGATTCCGGCGAGTTGGTGAGTATAAAAAATTTCTTCCCTAATGGTTATGAAGAGCAGCGATTTCCTTGACGTAAATGCAAGGTCCAAGCCTCACGGTTGCAGTGTAGTTCGCGTGAACAGCCGCCAGCACGCCGAGAGCCAGTGGATTCGCTGCTAGCATGACAAAGCGCAGCACCTGACCGCGCTGTTCAACGAAAACAACGCCACCTACAACCGGGATCGGCAAGCAGCTTTGGATAACGCAAGATGAGCTATATAGATATCATAGAATCTGAAATCAACGCCAGCGTGGAAGACCCCGCATACGCTGGGGGGGCATCGAATGAAGCGATAGCAGACTACGAGAAAGCTCTTGGTGTTAATTTTCCATTATCTTACAAACAGTTTTTGAAGAAATATGGTGCGCTGTCGTTTGCGGGTGACACTTACTATGGCATAACCAAGAGCGGTATTGGTGCAACTTCTGTTCCTAACGTGGCTTATGCCACAAACAGTGCTAGAGCTGATGGCGATGCAAATGAATCGATGATTGTAGTGAAAGCTTCTGGCTATGGTCTGATATACTCCATAGATGTCTCGACTCTCGGAGCTACTGGCGAGCCCGTCATTGTTGAAACTCAGCTATCGTTCAAGCGAACCAAGGAAAAAAATGTAATTTATCAAAGTTTCGAGGATTTTTTTGTGGCCTCGATTAGACAAGCGATTAGGGAGCTTTAAGTACGACAAGGCCATTCGCCTGACCGCGCTGGTCAACGAAAACAACGCTACGTACAGCTTTGGCTACGACGCTTCAGACCGGCTGAGCGAATAAGTGCGGGTAGATAACCTGACCCGACGTTTCAGCTACAACGTCGGTGGCCATCTGACGCGACTGGATGAGATTGGCTATGGCGAGAATGCCGAACGGCCCGAGCGCCATACGCTGTTCGAGCGTGATGCCATTGGCCGCTTGATCGCCAAGATCAACAGCGATGCAACGCAGACATTCGCATACGACGACGGTGACCGCTTGCTGAGCATCGAACGGCAACCAACCGGGATCGGCAAGCAGCTTGGGATAACGGAAGAAAAGCTTGAGTACGCCTACGATCTGCTCGGCTGTCTGACCCAAGAAATCACTTCCGACGGCACGCTCAGCTACGAGTACGACCCGCTCAGCAACCTCACCACGCTGACCCTGCCGGATGGGCGTAAGGTCAATCACCTGTATTACGGCAGTGGCCACCTGCACCAGTTGAACCTGGACGGCCAGGTGATCAGCGACATGGAGCGCGATGACCTGCACCGCGAGGTGTACCGCACCCAGGGCAAGCTCACCAGTTGCTTCGGTTATGACGCCATGGGGCGCAAGGCCTGGCAGTTTGCCTCGACCTTGCCGGCCGACAAGCTCTCGCAAGTGCACAACACCGGCATCAACACCTCTTTGGTGGTCGAGCACGCCTACAACCCGATCCACCGCCGTTACCAGTACGACCCTGCCGGTGAACTGGTGCGTACGCTGGACAAGCTACGTGGCGAGATCAAGTACGAGTATGAAGCCAATGGCCAGTTGCGCAGCCGTGATACCGGCTCGCTGGTGGGCAGCGAAGAGTTCCGCTATGACCCGGCAGCCAACCGCCTAGACTTCAATGCGCGTCAGTTTGACAAGGTCAAGGACAACCGGATCAGGCAGTGGCGGGATCAAGAGTACCGCTACGACGCGTGGGGCAACCTGATCGAGAAGCGCTCGGGGCATAGCAAGCTGCAAAGCTTCAGCTACGACTGCGAGAACCGGCTGGTGCTGGCGGAGACGTTGTTCAATGGCAAGCTGGCAAGCCGAGGCGAGTACCGTTACGACAGCCTTGGGCGGCGGGTGGCCAAGTGGGCTGAAATCAACGGCGAGGTGGAACAGAAGCGCTTTCTCTGGCAAGGCTTGCGGATGCTGAGGGAGGAAAAGCGTGGGCACAGCATCTTGTACCTGTACGAGCCGGGTAGCTATGCGCCGTTGGCGCGGGTTGATCAGGTTGAATGGGAAGGGCAGAAGGTCTATTACTTCCATACAGACCAGATTGGTACGCCGCTGGAGTTGACGGACAGCGAGGGCACGGTCGTTTGGCAGGCGAGGTATCGTTCGTGGGGAGCATTAGAGCAACTAGTTATCGGTGAGGTCGAGCAGAACCTTCGGTTTCAGGGGCAGTACTTGGATGAAGAATCGGCTTTGCACTACAATACCTTCCGTTATTATGACTCTACTGATGGGAGGTATATTTCTCAGGACCCAATTGGAATTGACGGTGGATTTAATCTCTACTTACATGCCCCCAATCCTGTTGCTTGGGTCGACCCTTTAGGATGGGTGGCAGAAACTGCTCCTGGCTATTTTGTTTACGCGCTTTATGATAAAGGGGCTAAAGATCCTTACTACATTGGATTTACCGATAACGTAACCAGGCGCCGTGGTGAGCATATTGCTAGTGGCAGACTGAATGGTGGAAAGATGAAGGTCCTTGATCGTAATGGCACTTATGGGCAAGCGCGAGGTTACGAGCAAGCTTACATCGAGCATCACGGTACCAAAACTGGTGTTGTAGGTGAGGCTATATCTGACACTAATAGAGGTAATAAGATTAATTCGTACGACCATCAGAGTAAGATGAGATCCGCAACTCGCGAGCAGTACTTTGAAAGTAGCTTCAATGCGAAAACATCAAGTCTCGGCGGAAAAATCAATGTCGAGCTCCATAGCCTGCTGAGGGGTTTAAACGATGGGGTGGTGGAATGCACCAAATCAAACTGAATTGATTATTGGCGATATTCCCATGGATCGGATTGGGAATCTGTTGGAGGAGCTGCAGGAAATATATCTCGAATCTTTGGGGCGGCGGCCGACAATTGATGAGGTACGGTATATGGTTGAATTGTCTCTTAAAGTTAATGGTCCCGGCTTGTTTCATGAACTGCACACCAGTTCAGATGATTATGAGGATGTTCAAGTGCGCAAAAATAAAGCTGTCAAGTACTCTGCAGGTGATGTTGTTGCCTTCAAGGTTGATAAGAAATTATATGGGTTTGCGAGGCTGATAAAGAAGATTGAATTAGGTTATGTATCTGAAATTTACTCCGAAACAGCTGCTTCGCCCAGTGAAGGTCTATCTGTCATAAATAAAATAAAAAAATTCCCAGCTATATTGGATACTTTTTCGTTGTTGGAAATGGGGGAGGGGGAGTGGTGTGTGGTTGGTAATGCGAAAGGGCAAAATGATGAGAAAGTGGACGGGTTGAAATTTGTGTTCGGAACTGCTCCATATGACTTGAAAAGCATAGATGTTAATGAGAATGAGCAAAAAATATCGGAAGACGATTCTATAGGATTGCCTCCATACGAGCAGATGGGGGATGAAGACGTCAAGGAGCTCTTTGAAGACGATTGACATTTGAAAGGTAGTTTTGATGCGTGTGTAGTGATTTTTAGTGTTTCTTTGTTTGCTTGGCATGCGCGGGTGAATATAGATGCATGAATTTTAAGTTTTAGTTTCTGTTGTGTTGATGCATCTGGCGCATATTTTAGATGCGGAAATAGTGATTTTTTCGGCAGGGGTCTTTGGTTCCCGGCGAACGATCTTTAACATCATTGGAGCAGAACCGGGTGCCGACTTTGTTAATTCGCTTTTTAAAGGGATGCTTCGCTTCTAGGGCGAAATCGACAGCCGCTAGTGTTTCCACAACGTCTACGGTCACGTACTCAGCCACACCGACGGCAAGGGCCAGACCACCCGCCTGATGCGCACCGCCCGTGGCCTGCCGAGCAGCCGCCAGGATGCTAAGGGCCAGCGGGTTCGCTACGAGTACGAGAAGGCCATTCGCCTGACAGCGCTGGTCAACGAAAACAGCGCCACGTACAGCTTTGCCTACGACGCTTCGGACCGGCTGAGCGAAGAAGTGCGGGTAGATAACCTGACCCGACGTTTCAGCTACAACGTCGGTGGCCATCTCACACGACTGGATGAGATTGGCTATGGCGACAATGCCGAACGGCCAGAGCGCCATACGCTGTTCGAGCGTGATGCCATTGGCCGCTTGGTCGCCAAGATCAATCGTGATGCGAGCCAGACATTCGCATACGACGACGGTGACCGCTTGCTGAGCATCGAACGGCAACCAACCGGGATCGGCAAGCAGCTTGGGATCACAGAAGAAAAGCTGGAGTACACCTACGATCTGCTCGGCCGTCTGACCAAAGAAATCAGCCCTGACGGCACGCTTGGCTACGAGTACGACCCGCTCAGCAACCTGACCACGCTGACCCTGCCGGATGGCCGCAAGGTGAATCACCTGTACTACGGCAGCGTTCACCTGCACCAGTTGAGCCTGCACCGCGAGGTGTACCGCACCCAGGGCAAGCTCACCAGTTGCTTCGGTTATGACGCCATGGGGCGCAAGGCCTGGCAGTTTGCCTCGACCTTGCCGGCCGACAAGCTCTCGCAGGTGCACAACACCGGCATCAATACCTCTTTGCTGGTCGAGCACGCCTACAACCCGATCCACCGCCGTTACCAGTACGACCCGGCCGGTGAACTGGTACGTACGCTGGACAAGCTGCGTGGCGAGATCAAGTACGAATATGAAGCCAACGGCCAGTTGCGCAGTCGCGATACCGGCTCGCTGATCGGCAGTGAGGAGTTCCGCTACGATCCGGCAGCCAACCGCCTGGACTTCAATGCGCGGCAATTCGACAAGGTCAAGGACAACCGCGTCAAACAGTGGCGGGATCAGGAGTACCGCTACGACCCATGGGGTAACCTGACCGAGAAGCGCTCGGGGCACAGCAAGCTGCAGCACTTTACCTATGACTGCGAGAACCGGCTGGTTAGGGCTGAGACGGTGGTCAATGGCAAGCTGGAGAGCCAAGGCGAGTACCGGTACGACAGCCTGGGTCGACGGGTTGCCAAGCGGGCTGAAATCAATGGCAAGGCCGAGCAGAAACGTTTTCTCTGGCAAGGCTTGCGGATGCTGAGGGAGGAAACGCCTGGGCACAGCATCTTGTACCTGTACGAGCCGGGTAGCTATGCACCGTTGGCGCGGGTCGGTCAAGTTGAAGGGGAAGGGCAGGAAGTCTATTACTTCCATACGGACCAGATTGGGACGCCGCTGGAACTGACGGACAGAGAGGGTGAGATTGTTGGCAGGCGACATATCATTCTTGGGGGGAGATAGAGCAACTGACGGTCAACCAAGTTATGCACCACATGCGCTTTCAAGGTCAATACTGTGATCTTGAGACAGGGCTGCATTACAATGGTTTTAGATGTTATGATCCACAAGTTGGCCGTTTCGTAACGCAAGATCCGTTGAATATCGACGGCGGAATGAATCTCTATGGGTATGCTCTAAATCCGATCCTATGGTTGGAACCACTTGGGCTATCCTGTGGGTCTGATGCGAAAAAAACTTGCAGACAGCCTCGGTAGCAAACCGGTAGGTGGAGGGCAGTCTGACGCGCATCGCATTATAATGTCCAACTCAAAAGACGCCAGAATGATAGCCTTGAGAAAGCAAATGAAAGAACTGGGGATCGATATCAATAATAGGAAGAATGGCATTTGGTTGCCAAATACAGAATCTGCTAGAGTTCCGGGAACACTAGCGACGCCACATAAGGGAGCTGGCATACATGGAAATGCCTACAAGCAACCAGGAGGTAGCGGTGATTCCTGATAAGTTTAAGGGTTTGCTTGAGATTCTAAAATCTAAGCTTGATATGGATCTTTCTGAAAGTGCGGGCGTGCAGCGCATAATAAGTGAAGACGTAAAATGGTCCAGGGGGCCAAGTTTTTCTATATTGCCTTATGGTCTTGAATTAGGTGGGGTTACTCCCTCTCCCATTCTCAATGCTGAGCCCAAGAATAAAAAAAATTGCTTTAAGTTTTATTGCTCTGAGCGATATGGTTTTTATAGGTCCGATATATATGGTGTGGACTCGACTGTGATAGAAACTGAGATATATCAGGTGGAGGGGCAATCTACTTATTCAATTCGTTTCGACGATGATGAAAATGCTATTAGGGCGTCTGGGGTTATATTTGAGAATGGAGTCCCAAATATATCATGCCGCGTGGAAGACGATGGTGAATATTGTTGTTATGAGTATAGGTATGAGGCAGCAACGATAACATCTATGATTGTATATGCGAGCAATAGTGCTCCTGGCACAGAGATATTCATTGAGCGAAATGGCGAAAACGTGGTTGGCTTATATTTTTGCAGTAAAGATTCAAGAATATATATTTACAAGGTTTAGTTGTAGAAGTGATGCGTGGCTATTTGTAGGGCCTTAAATATAGAGCGCCATATTTACAGGGTTTTTTGTTGATAAATCTTATTGAGTTTGGATTGGCAGTGGCTGGTCGTGAATGCCTGCTAGAATATATTAAGTTGTGTAGAATCCCGCATTCACAAAATATAATTTTCAAATAATAGGTCTTGGGTGGTTCTGACTTTCGCTATGGTTTGTTTGAACTTGCTAGAGTTGTGTTTTGCAGGTGTCCATAGTTCTTTAATAACATGTTAGGTAATATTTCGGGGCGAAAGCCCCGATGTCTCTTTAAATCGTCAATTCAGAAATTGCGTTTTCATCGGAAGGGCGCCACCTCTTCGGCAGCACTGCCACAGGCCTGGACCGAAGGTGGCCACTTCGCTACGACCTCGATAGCCGCACCAGCTGGGCCACCGACGTGCTCGGCCGCGAGCTGGAAGTGCAGTACAACGCTGACCATCGCGTGGTCGCCAGCCGCGATTATGGCGGCGAGCGCTACGCCCGCCCAGTTCGACCAAGAACAAGGAAGGCAAGCGCGATCCTGAAATGCATCAAACGAAGAAGGACAACCAGTATTATTTCGGCATGAAGGCCCACATCGGCGCGGATGCTGAATCGGGTCTGGTGCATTACGTTCATGGTACCGCCGCGAACGTAGCTGACGTGACGGAGGTCGCTCAGCTATTGCATGGCGAAGAGAATGTCGTGTGTGCGGATGCGGGTTACACAGGCGTGGAAAAGCGGCCAGAACACGAGCGGCGGCAGGTGATATGGCAGGTCGCTGCCCACCGCAGCACCCACAAACACTTGAGCAAACGCAGCGTGCTCTACCAAGCCAAGCGCAAGATCGAAAAGGCCAAGGCGCAAGTGCGTGCGATGGTGGAGCACCCGTTCCGGGTGATTAAACGCCAGTTCGTCTATGTGAAGACTCGTCTTCGCGGCTTGGCCAAGAACACGGCGCAACTGACCCCGCTATTTGCCCTGTCGAATCTGTGGATGGTGCGCCGGCAATTATTGCCTGCTGCGGGAGAGGTGCGTCCGCGAGTCCAGATACCCAAGGCTTTGCCTTGGTTATCCAACAGTCAGCGACTGAAAATCGGGCTTTTCGGCATCCCTAAGCTGCCTATTTTCGACTGATGAGCAACA
>NZ_BCBD01000106.1:0-19339 GCF_001320345.1 Pseudomonas sp. NBRC 111127
ACCGATGAGCACAACCCCCAGGCGGCCCCCATCGGCAACCACAGCAAGCTTGCCAGCAGGCCCCGCTGCCAGGCCGTCATCGGCACACCAACGGCCCAAGCAATGGGATCGAACCTTGCGCTTCGGGGAAGTCGAACTCGACCTGGCAGCGCCCGCCCCCCTCCAGCGCGACCTGCAGGCGGTTGCGTGGCGACAGGTTCTCCAGGTACACCAGCCCGTCCCAACCGACCACAGAATGGCTGCCCGATTGCTCGTGGGTCACCCGGCTGCCCAGTTTCAGCGGCTGCTGGCTGGCATCGACCAGCTCGATGCTCGCCGCCAGTACCCGTTTCAGCGGGAACTCCAGCAGGTAGCCACTGCCGCGGCGCACGGCCACACGCTGCTCCACATTCGGCGCCAGCACATCGGGCGGCAGGTCCATGGGGTCGATCTCGTACTTGCCGCGGTAGTAACCACTGCTGTACGGCACCAGAAGGTGGCCGCTGGCATCGGTACGGCCGACCTCCTGGTTTTCATAGCGCACCGGTACATCGGCATAGCCGTCGGTACTGACCACGACGAAAGCGTCGTCGATCCGGTTGGCGGCGAACAGCCCATCCATCCATACCAGCGACCCACTGGCATCGGCCCAGCGGGTCGTTGCGCCGCTGCTGCCATATACGCCGGCCTGTAGCTGTACCGACTGCAAGCGCCAGGTCACATCGGCCTGGCGATAGGCATCGCGGTCGCTACCCTGGGCATAGCCGAGGTTATAGCCCACGCCGCTGCCTACCGGCACGGCGCGCCCGTAATTGACCCGTTGCAGGGTTTCACCGGTGTTGCTGCGTTCCAGGCCTAGCGCCAGCGTGCCATGGGTGTCGAACGGAATCACCAGTTGCGCCTGCACGGCCCACTGCCCGCCAGCGATTTCGCGGTTGGCCGACAGGTACACACTGCTGCTGCCTGACAACGGCCTGCTGTAGCTCAGGTTGATCAGCCGGGTACGCGTGCCGTCTGCAGCGCGCACGTCAAAGTAGCCGGCACCGACATTGCCGTACCTGTCAAGGTTGAGGCTGAGGCTGACCTGCTCGCTGCGTGTGCTTGCCTGTATGTCCGGGGTGTCGACCCGGCTCAGGTCGGCATAGTCGGCACGCCGTTGCAGGCGCTGGTAGCTGAAACCGAAGCGCTGGCTGTTGTATTGGTAACCCAGCGCGACCTGCTGCCCCTGATCGCCGTCGAAACGGCTCTGCGCGAGCGCGGCATTGAGCACACCGAAGTTGCCCAGCCGCAGGTTGCCACCCAGGCCACCCAGCATCAGCGAGGCAGCGGTTTCAAGGTGGGTTTCCACGGTGAACGTGTCGCTTACCCCATGGCGCAGGCTGGCGCTGGCCGCCCCCGCGCCGTAGGCAAAGTCCCGCACACCGTAGTCACGCCTCAGGCTCCCGGCCGCTATCGAATAGTCTGACAGGCCTTTTTGCAACAGGCTGCTGGTGACGTAGAACGGCAAGGTGGTGGAAACCTGCCGGCCCAGGGCGTCGGTGGTGACCACCACCGCTTCGCCGGCACCGTTGATGAACGGCACGTTGGTCAGCGTGTAGGGGCCTGGCTGCAATTCGTTGGAACTGGCCTTGTAGCCGTTGATGAACAGGTCGAGCGAGGTCGGTACCGCGGCTTCGCCGGCAAAGGCCGGCAAGGGGTAGGTGACCAGGTCCGGCCGTGCGGCGAAGTCGCGCGACAGTTGCACGCCGCCCACCCGTACCGAACGGGTCCAGGGCAGTGCCCCGGTAATGAAATCGCCGGCCTCGTAGGTCAACAGGCGCTGCTCGTCTGTGAAGCGCCAGGTGGTGTCGTAGCGCAGGAAGCCCCGCCTTGCCGGGTCGGCCTGCGCGCCATTGAACGATTGGCGCCATTGCCCGGTGCTGGCGAAGGTGCCCCAGCCGTCGAACACGCGCAGTTCGTTCCAGGCCGCCAGGTAGGTGCCGCCGTCATCGGTGTCGTTCAGGTACAGGTCGTAGTTGAACAACGCGCCGAAGCTGCTCCGCGCATCGCTGGGCGGGTACAGGTTACGATCACCGACCTGCTGCTCGGGCAACCAGGCCGGCGGCACTTGCAGCAACAGCCGCAGGTTCCGGCTGTCGTAATCGGCGTGCAGCCCGCTCACCGCGTCCAGGGCGATCTCGCCCTGCGGGTCGCCGGGCAGTGTCACACCCGCCGCACGCAACACGGCGCTGTCCAGGTACAACTGGCCGGCCCGCTGCTGCACCGGCACCAGCTCAGCCTTGGGCATGCGGTTCACCATCAGGTCGAGGAACAGCGTGGCGTCGGCAATGGCGGACAGCTCCGTGGGCGGCGGCGGCAGGTCGTCGGCCAGCGCCAGCGCTGGGCCAAGCACGGCCAACTGCAGGCACCCGCGGCGCAACCTTAGCGCTAGCCATTTCACACACGGTATCCAACCATTGCCGGGTCCTCCTTGGCCCCTGCGCTGCATTCTGGTGCTGGTTCACTGCCCCTGGGGTATGGTGCCGGCCGTGGCCTGGCCGTTGACCCGGCCTTGCAGCACACTGCCTGTATTCGTCGCCACGGGTGCCGGCCAACGCATACTCGCACCCGGCAGCACATAGCCCAGCAAACCTTCGACCAGCGCCTTGCGCTGGCCGCCCTGCTGCAGCACCACGTCGGTCAGCCGTGCATGCACCGGGCCGGTATTGCGCAGCTCCACATAAGGCTTGCCCTGCACCGTGACAGGCCGCCAGCTCAACTGGGGCTTGCCCACGCTGGCGGCGGTGCGGCGGCCCTCGGGGTCCGCCTTGCCCCACAGCCCTTCGCCGTAGACGAACAGCGGTACGGAATAGCGCATCTGCAGCCGAATGGCGGCCGTGGTGCCGGGGCCGGCCTTGTCGAGCGGGATGGCCGGCGGAATTTCGTCGATGATGATGCGATAGGCCTTTTCCTGGCCGGCAGGTGAAGGGCCGGTGCGGGTCAAACGGATCAATTGCTTCTGCCCAGGAGGAATATTGGCCACCGGGGGGCTGCCGATGATCTCGCGCTGGGCCTGGAACTGCTCCTGGTAACGCCCTTGGTGCCAGGCAAACACCCGCACCTGCAAGTTGGCAGCCTCGGTACCGCGGTTTTCCAGCCACAGTGCGCCGGCCTTCTGGTCGGCCTCCAGCACCGGGTCGATCGGCCAGATCAACACCGAGGTGGCTGCACCAGCCGGCAGGCTTGCCAGCCACCACAACCCGATCAGCCCTCGCGCCCACTTCGCGCCTACTGCCATCAAGCTCTCCTTAGCACTGGTCATTGGCGCCGCTGGCGTTCACCAGGTCACCATCACTTGCACAACATCGGTATAAGTCCCTGCTGGCAGCTTGCCGGTCAGCTGAACCCGCCCATACACCGGCAGCTTGATCGCCGTGGCGTCGCTGTAGCTCACGGTGGCGCTCTGCCCTACGCCCAACGGCTGGCTGTAGGCGGCATCCCGGTACAACTGGTAGGCCAGGACCTAGCTGCCGCTGGTGTTCTTCAGATAGCGCGTGCCGCTGGTACTGTTCTGGCCACCGCCCAGGCTCATGCTCACCGCCACACCCGGGGTGCACTGGAAGGTCACCGTGGTGCCGCCCAGCGAGGTACTGAGCACGCTGGTGGACAACGCCGACTGGGTGCCATAGTTCAGCACCCCATACTGGCTGACACCGCCCACCACCAGGCAACCGGCAGCGACCTGCGCCGCGACCGTGAAGGTGCTGGTAGTGGCCGCATCCAGTGGCGCCGCCAGTAGCGCACCAAGGCCAGCCAGGCCCACCGTCAGCCAATGGCGCATGGCTCAGAACGACAACTCGACGGCTACCGTGTCGGTGTACACCCCAGCCGGCAACCCGGCCTTGCCACGCGCCTGGCCGTACAGGTTGACGGTTTGCGCCACACCGGTACTGGTTGGCAGGGTGATGGTGCCATCGATGGCCAACACGGTGGTGCGCCCGGAGTCGGTATAGAAGTCGTAGGGCACGAAATTCCCCGCGCCATCAGCCAGTGCACGGGTGCCGCCGGTCGATTGGCCGTCATGCGACCCTGCACGCACGCGAATCGCCGGCACCGTGCCCGCCGAGCACAGAATGCTCAGCGCGCCACCGCTACCCAGCACCTGTGCGTTGGCCGTGGTGAACAAGGCATCCTGGGTGCCGAAATCCAGCGAGCCGAAGTTCAACCCCGAGGTGCCTGAACTGCCATTCACCTGGCAGGCCGCCGTCAAGGTCAGCGTCGAGTTGATGGTCCCGGTCACCGTGGCGGCCTGGGCCTGCGCGGCCAGGGCCAAACCCAGGCCGGCGAGGATGCAGCATGAAAGGTTCGTTCGCATCGGAGTCTCCTTGCGTGGTTACCAGTCCAGGGTCACCCGGAGGGTGTCGCGGTACAGCCCGGCTGGCAGCGCGCGCGGTTGCGCCACAACCACGCCATAGATGGGGATCGGTATCTGTTGCGTGCTGCTGATGGTGAAGGCCCGTGCCTGGCCAATGCCGTAGCGGCTGTTGCCGCCCGGGTCGAGTGCCAGTTGATAGGGAATCAGCTGGCTGCCGTTGCTGAGGCGGCGAATGCCGTCGTCACCATGCATGCCACCATTGATGCGCACGTTGAATGCACGCACTTCGGGGGTGCAACTGATTTGCAGGCTGCCCTCGCCGCCCGCTTCATCCACCCGGCTACGCAGCGGCTGGTCCCAGTTCGGGCCCCGCTCGCCGAAGTCCAGCAAGCCCGGGTTGGCCAGGGTCGCCGGTTGTGCTTCGTTGCTGCTGATCTGGCAGGCGGCGCTGATCACCAGCCGCGCCTGAATGAAGCCAGTGGCGCTGCCATGCGCTGCACCGCCTGGTACCAGTAAAGGCCCCAGGGTCAACAGCAGGATCGAGGTGCGGTTCATGGCTGCGCGTCCTTGTGCATGGCAGCATCCTCACCAAGTGACCGTGACTTTCAACAGGTCGGCGTACAGGCCGGCTTTCGGCACCCAGGCCAGCGTGTCGATTCGCGCATACAGCGGCAATTCGGCCGAGCCGCTATCGGGCACCCGGGCCGCCTGCGCAACGTTCACTGGCAGTGGCTCGCGCCAGGCCGCGTCGCGATAGAGCCGATAAGGAATAGGCCGGCCCGGGGCGTCGTCGCTGGCCAGGAAACGCACGTCGCCAGTGCCGCCGTGCTGGCCGCCGTCGACCTGTACTTGATAAGGCGTGTCGGGGTTGCACTCAAGGCGCGGCGGGCGCTGGCTCAGCAACACCCCGGCCAGCGGTGCCGCCGGGCCATCCAGCCGCGGCGCAGCACCCAGGTCGATTCGCCCAGCAGCCTGCGCGCCCGCGTCGCGGGCCTGGGTGACCAGCATGCAGCCGCGCTGCACCAGTACCCGCACCTCCACCAGGAAGTCTGCCGCTGCGCCAGCGTTGCTCAGTAACAGGCCAAACAACCCGGCCAGTAAGCGCTCCTTCACCTTGTTGTCCTTATCGCTCTGTGCTCAGTTGAGCCTAGCAGCGAGGCACGGCGCCAAAAGCTGCAACCGACCGTTTTTTGGTATTAGCAACAAAGCGATAGCGTTCGATGAAAAAAAACCTGCAAGGGGCAGAACCCATCGTGATTCACAGACCTCAAATGGCCAGAAGCCGGCGAATGGGCCGATATTCTGATAAGGTGTACCTCCATCATCCTGCCTCAAACTCGTGCGGCAAGCATGGACCGACAAGACAGGAGCTTTCAATTGATGACTGCAGATAGCGCGCTCGCCCAAGCCGTGGAGCGTTGCGCTCAGGAACCGATCCAGGTGCCCGGCAGCGTCCAGCCCCACGGTTTCCTGCTGGTCGTCGACGAAGCCGACTTGCGGGTACTCCAGGCCAGTGAAAACGTCGAACAGTGGCTGGGCAAGCCGGCCAGGGAGCTTATCGGTTGCCATTTCGCCGAGCTGGTCAGTGGCGGGTTCGACTTGCGCATGCACCTTTCGCGGCTACCCGAAGACGAAGTATTCCCCTTTCACATTGGTGATGTGCACCTGTGCGAAGGGGCACCGCACACCGCCGCCTTGCACCTGCTGGCCCACCGTCACGATCAGGTGCTGATCGCCGAATTCGAACCACCGCGGCTGCCGTCCGACCTCACCGGGCAAGGCGATTACTACCCGCTGGTGCGCAACTTCGTCAGCACCCTGCACCTGGCCGGCAGCCTTGAAGAGCTGCTGCAGCAAACGGTGGTTCAACTCAAGCGCATCACCGGTTTTGGCCGGGTCAAGGCTTACCGCTTCGATGCAGAAGGCAATGGCCAGGTTCTGGCAGAGGTCGCCGACCCGGGCTACCCCAGCTACCTGGGGTTGTGCTTTCCGGCCTCGGACATCCCGCGCCAGGCGCGCGAACTGTACCGGGTCAACCGTATCCGCGTGATCGAGGACGCCAACTACCAGCCTTCGCCGCTGCTGCCGGCAGCCAACCCGCGTACCGGCAAGGCGCTGGACATGAGCTTTGCGACACTGCGCAGCGTTTCACCGGTGCACCTGCAGTACATGCGCAACATGGGCACCCTGGCGTCGATGTCATTGTCGATCGTGGCCGATGGCAAGTTGTGGGGGCTGATCTCTTGCCACCATCAGCAGCCCAGGCCTGTAGACCTGCGTACGCGCACCGCCTGCGAGCTGCTGGCCAGCGTGCTGTCGTTGCAGGTCGAGTCCCGCGAGTCGCACGCCAGCACCAGCAAGGTACTGGAATTGCGCCAGCACATTGTCCGCATGATTTCGTCCATGGCCGACCATGACAGCGTCAGCGATGGCCTGCGCGATGTGCCCGACGTCCTGTTGACCTTTGCCGACGCCCAGGGCGCCGCGGTGATCTCGGCAGAGCGCTGCGACCTGTTCGGCCAGACGCCACCCACCGCCCAGGTCACGGCGCTGGTGCACTGGCTGAGCCAGCGTGGCGACGAACATGTATTTTGCACCGACAACGTGCGCCGCGACATCGACGAGTTGCCCGAGCTGGCAGACCATGCCGGTGGCGTGCTGGCCGTTGCGATTTCGCAGATCCATTCGCACTACCTACTGTGGTTCCGCCCCGAACAGGTACGCACGGTGAATTGGGCAGGCCAGCCGACCAAGCAGGTGGGGCCACAGGGCAACCTCGACCCGCGGCACAGTTTCGAGCGCTGGCAAGAGCAACTGCATGGCTACTGCGCACCTTGGGAGCCACTGGTGGTCGAGGGCGTGCAGGATCTACGCACGGCGGTGCTTGGCATTGTGCTGCGCAAGGCCGAGGAGTTGGCACAGCTGGCCGGTGAACTGCGCCGCTCGAACAAGGAACTCGAGGCGTTTTCGTACAGCGTTTCCCACGACCTGCGCGCGCCGCTGCGGCACATTGCCGGCTATACCGAGCTGCTCGGCGAAATCGAGGGCGCAGGGTTGAGCGAGCGTGGCCAGCGCTTCCTGCAACACATCGGTGAAGCCGCCAATTTCGCCGGCAGCCTGGTGGACAACCTGCTCAACTTCTCGCAAATGGGCCGCTCTGCCCTTCGCATGTCCGATGTCGACCTGAACGCCCTGGTCGAGGCTATCCGCAGCGAACTGGCGCCCGATTACCAAGGCCGCGAGATCATCTGGGACATCGCGCCACTGCCGAAGGTGATCGGGGACCCGGCATTCATCAACCTGGCATTGCACAACCTGATCGCCAACGCCATCAAGTACACCCGCGGTCGTGAGCCCGCGCGCATTTCGATCAGCGCCGAGCAACACCCGGACGAAACCGAAATCTGTATCCGCGATAACGGCGTGGGCTTCGACATGGCCTACGCCAACAAGCTTTTCGGGGTATTCCAGCGCCTGCACCGCATGGAAGAGTTCGAAGGCACAGGGATTGGCCTGGCAAGCGTGCGCCGTATCATCGAGCGCCATGATGGCCGTGTCTGGGCCGAGGGCCAGATCGACCATGGCGCCAGTTTCCACTTTTCTCTACCGCGCCAACCCGCGACTACCCGAGGCACCTGAACAATCATGCTCAAACCCATCCTGCTGGTCGAAGACAATCCACGAGACCTGGAGCTGACGCTTTTGGCTCTGGAGCGTAGCCAGTTGGCCAACGAGGTCATCGTCCTGCGCGACGGTGCCGAGGCGCTGGACTACCTGTTGCGCCGCAACGCCTATGCCGATCGTGATGACGGCAACCCTGCTGTAATGCTGCTGGACCTGAAGCTACCCAAAGTCGACGGCCTGGAGGTACTCAAGGAAGTGCGCGCCACCGCCGAGCTGCGTAGCATCCCCACGGTCATGCTGACCTCGTCCCGCGAAGAGCCCGACCTGCTGCGCGCCTACGAGCTAGGGGTGAACGCGTATGTGGTCAAACCCGTGGAATTCAAGGAATTCGTCGCCGCCATTTCCGACCTGGGCATCTTCTGGGCCGTACTGAATGAACCACCACCTGGCTCGCTGCGGCTGAACCGTCGCGGTAGCAATTGAGGCCGCCGCAACGATGCCGCAAACGCCGTTGAAACTACTGATGGTCGAAGACAGCTCGATGGACGCCGAGCTGACCTTGATGCGCCTGGAGCGCAGCGGGCTGCATGTGCAATCGCATCTGGTATTCGACCATACGGGGGTCGAGCATGCTCTGAAGCAGGACCACTACGACCTGATCCTTTGCGACTGCGTGCTGCCGGGCTCGTCCGGCACCGAGGTGCTGGCCATCGCCCAGCGCCTGGCTGCCGACACCCCGTTCATATTTCTATCCGGGATCTACGGCGAAGAGCACGCCGTGGAAATGATCCGCCTGGGTGCTACCGACTATGTGCTGAAGAAGAACCTGCAGCTACTGCCCAAGGCGGTACGCCGGGCAATGACCGAAGTGCAGGAGCGCCAGCGCCGGCGCCGCGCCGAGGAGGCGCTGGTCGATGTCGAGGCGCGGGCGCGCATCGCCATCGACGCCGCGGGCATGGGCACCTGGGACCTGCGCCCGCAAGATGGCCTGTTGATATGCGACGAGCGCTGCAAGACCCTGTTCGGCCTGCCCGCCAGCGCCGACATGACCATGCAGGTATTCTACGACGGCATCTACCCAGACGACCTGGCGCTGGTGCGCGATGCCGTCGAATACGCCATGCTGCCCGAAAGCGGTGGCCAGTACCGGGTGGAGTTTCGCACTGCCCAGCCCAGTGGCCAGGAGCCGCGTTGGTTGCTTAGCAGTGGTCAGAGCCAGTTCGTCAACGGCCAGTGCGTGCGCTTTTCCGGCGTGCTGCAAGACATCAACACCCAGCGCCTGGCCACCCAGGCACTGCGCCAGCTCAACGAGATGCTGGGCGAGCGGGTGGAACGCCGTACCCGTGAACGCGACCGCGCCTGGGAGCTGTCACAGGATCTGCTGGCAGTGCTGAACAAGGACCTCACCCCGGTGGCGCTGAACCCCGCCTGGGAAGCCAGCCTGGGCTTTTCCCGCGAGCGCCTGAGCCAGTCGTCGCTGTTGCACCTGCTGCCCGAAAGCGATCAGGAACTGCTGTTGACCGAACTGGCCGCGCTCGCGCACGGCCGCACCAGCGCACGTTTCGTCGGCCGTATCCTCCACGCCAGTGGCCAGCAACGCTGGCTGTCGTGGGTCGTGGTGCCCGAAGACACGCTGCTTTACGTGGTCGCCCGGGACATCACCAGCGAGCGCGAAACCGCGCTGGGCCTGGCCGAAGCCAATGCGCGCCTGCGCGAGCAGATCGATGAGCGCGAGCGCATCGAGGCCGCCTTGCAGCAGATGCAGCGCCTGGAAGCGGTCGGCCAGCTGACTGCCGGCGTGGCGCACGACTTCAACAACCTGCTGACCGTGATCCTCACCGGTGCCAGTTTCCTTGAGCGCGATCTGACCCGGGGCGACCTGGACAAAGCCCGGTCGCGCCTCAAGCATGTTCGCGAAGCGGGTGAGCGCGGTGCCAAGTTGACCTCGCAATTGCTCGCCTTCTCCCGTCGCCAGCGCCTGGAACCGGTACCGCTGAACCTCAACCGCACCCTGGCGGGCCTTGAGGAACTATTACGCCGCACCTTGGGCGGCAATATCTCGGTGCGCCTGGACCTGGACCCAAGCCTGTGGCAGGCGCTGACCGACCCGACCCAGACTGAAATGATCATTCTCAACCTGGCCATCAATGCCCGCGATGCCATGCCCGATGGCGGCCAGTTGATCCTGGCGACCCACAACACCTGCATCGACACCCCCCCACAGCGCCCGGAAGACCCTGAGCGGGGCGAATACGTGATGCTGAGCATTCGCGACACCGGGTGCGGCATGAGCGAAGAGGTGGTGGCCAAGGTGTTCGAGCCGTTCTTCACCACCAAGGATATCGGCAAGGGTTCAGGGCTTGGGCTGGCCCAGGTCTTTGGTTTCGCCAAACAGTCCGGTGGTGGTGTGCGCATCGACACCAAGCCAGGGCGTGGTACCGAGGTGGCGGTATACCTGCCAGCAGTGAAAGACCGCGCGTTCAGTGAACCGGCAGCTGCCGTGCTCAGCCTTTCGATCAACGATAGCGGCCGTAACCGGACCGTACTGCTGGTGGACGATGACCACCTGGTACGTGACATGCTCGGCGATGTACTGCGCCAGTACGGCTACCAGGTGCGCCAGGCGCACAGCGGCGAACAGGCACTGGCGTTGCTGGATGACGAGATCGACTTGCTGCTGACCGATTTCGCCATGCCGGAATTCAACGGAGGGCAACTGGCATTGGCGGCCCGCGAGCGGCGCCCGCACCTGCCGGTGGTGTTTCTTACCGGCTATGCGGAGTTGCAAGGGTTGGAGTTGCCGGGCAGCCTGGTGATGCAGAAACCGGTGCAAGCCGATGAACTGGCGCGCGTGCTCAACGAGATGCTGGGCGGCCTGGCAGTGCGCCAGGGCTGACCAATGGCTGGGCCGCTTTGCGGCCCTGGGCCAACGCAACGCTGCGGCCACAGTGGGTGTGGCATTTCGCACGCGCAGAAACGACAAAACCCGACGCTCATCAGAATAAGCACCGGGCAAGTTACGTTTGGAACTGGGAAATGGCAGGGGCGGCTGGATTCGAACCAACGCATGGCAGGATCAAAACCTGCTGCCTTACCGCTTGGCGACGCCCCTGTATCGGATGCAGCGTGAACTGCTCTGACAATTCCAAGTGAGTGACAACTGCGTGTTGTCTTGGAATGCGCGGCACTTTAACAACAAAGTTTCGGTCTGTGAACCCCCTGATGAAAAAAAATTGCCAAAAAACAGCGGCTTAGTCATTTCTGCCGCCGCCGCCTACCATCCGTCGTTTTCTTCTCGCTTCGCTTCAACACATTCGCGTTCCTCCCTTCAAATCAGTTAACCCATCTGCATTGACCAAGGAGGAACCCATGCCCGTCTCTCACGACCTTTACCAGGACCTGCACTACCCGCGCGAGATCGTTCAACAACGTCGCCAGGTCGACAAGGCACTGGATCGCTTGCTGGATGAGTACGTCGATATCGACAACCAGGTACTGGCCGCCGAGGCCATCTCGGCAGGCAATTTCGTCGACGAAGACCTGCGCCACCTGAAAGAGCGCCGCCTGGCGGTGAAGTACATGATCGAGCGCCAGCTGGAACGCAAGGCATAGCCCAGCGGCAGCCGTGGCGGCGACACCTATCGCGAGAAGTGATGATTGCCGCGCAATTTCTCTATTGGTCAAAATCGCCGCCCTCGGGCAAGCTGCACACTGCCCCGTCAATGCCCAAGGAGCTGTGCTTTTGCCTGCCTGGATCCCTACCCCGCTGCGCCAACTTGGCCAACGCCTGCGCGGCGCTGCCGCGCATCAGAGCGAACTGCTCGCCTGGTTCGAAGACAAGGCGCACAGCCGCGGTTATCAGCTCAGCGATGGCCAGCGCCGGGTGATCCACTGCATGGCCAGGCAATTGGCACAATTGGAGCAAGGCCAGCCGCGTAGCCTGTACCTGTACGGCTCGGTCGGCCGGGGCAAAAGCTGGCTGCTCGACGGCTTCTATCAGGCCGTACCGGTCGAAGCCAAGAAGCGCCTGCACTTTCATGATTTTTTTGCCCGCCTGCACCAAGGCATGCATCGCCACCGGGCGCTGGACGACGCACTGGGCGCGACCCTGGACGAGCTGATAGGCGATTGCCGGGTGCTGTGTTTCGATGAATTCCATGTACATGACATTGGCGATGCCATGCTGCTCACCCGGCTGTTCAATGCCTTGTTCAGCCGCGGGGTGTTTTTGCTGGTGACGTCCAACTACGCGCCTGAGGGGCTGCTGCCCAACCCCCTGTACCATGAGCGTTTCCTGCCGGTGATCCGCCTGATCAACAGCTCGATGGAGGTCCTGGAAGTCGGTGGCGATACCGACTTTCGCAGCCTGCCGGCCAACCGCGAGCAGCAGCGGTTCACCCAAGGGCATTATGTATGGCCCGGCACTGCCGCGCAGCGCCAGGCGTTGCACGTCCCCGCGCCACAGCCCGTGCAGCTGGACGTGAACAAGCGCCCACTGCGCGCCCTTGCGGTGGAGGGCCGGCGCGTGGTGCTCGGCTTCGACGACCTGTGCGAAAAGGCCACGGCGGTGATCGACTACCTGGTGCTGGCCGAGCAGTACGACGAATGGGTCATCGATGGCCTGGATGACCTGGCGGACTGCTCCCTGGCGGCGCAACAACGGTTCGTCAACCTGGTGGATGTGCTGTACGACCAGGACAGGCAGGTGACGGTGATCGGCAAACGACCACTGGAAGGAAGCCTGGGTGGGCCGCTTGCCGACCTGATGCGCACCCGCAGCCGCCTGGGGCAGCTGCAGGTGGTCGGGCCGCAGGGCTACACCGCCCTGGGCAGATCAGCCAGCAGCACCTCGATTTCCCCCAACACTGCCGGGTCGTCCAAGGTCGAAGGCGGGACGTAGTCCTGCCCATCGGCAATCTTGCGCAACACCGCCCGCAGGATCTTCCCGGAGCGGGTCTTGGGCAGGCGCTTCACCAGCCGCACTCGGTTGAAGCACGCCAACGGGCCTATTTCCTCGCGCACGCAGCCCACCAGGTCGACCAGCAACTGCGCCTCGGCAATGCCCTCGCCGTCCTTGAGCACCACCAGCGCCAACGGCACCTGGCCCTTTATTTCGTCATGCACGCCAATCACCGCGCACTCGGCCACTGCCGGGTGGCGCGCCACCAGGTCTTCCATTTCCCCCGTGGAAAGCCGATGCCCGGATACGTTGATCACATCATCGGTGCGCCCCATGATGTAAACGAAGCCATCATCGTCCAGGTAGCCGCCATCGCCCGTGTGGTAGTAGCCAGGGTAGCTGTGCAGATAGGCCTGCAGGTAACGTGCGTGGTCGCCCCACAGCGTCTGGCTGCAACCGGGCGGCAATGGCAGGGCGATCACGATCGAGCCCTGCTGGTGGGGGCCCAGCAGGCGCCCTTCGTCGTCCAGCACACGTACGTGATAGCCGGGCACGGCGCGGTTGCTCGAACCCGGCCGTGCCGCGCTGCCCTCCAGCCCCACGCAGGGCGCAGTGACTGGCCAGCCGGTCTCGGTCTGCCACCAATGGTCGTGCACAGGCTTGCCACTCACCTGCTCCAGCCATTGATGGGTGCTCGAATCGAGCTTTTCACCCGCCAGGAACACATGACGCAGCGAGCTGAGGTCATGGTTGCGTACCCGCTCGCCCTGCGGGTCCTCCTTGCGAATGGCACGCATGGCCGTGGGCGCACAGAACAGCGCATTGACCCGATACTGCTCGACCACCCGCCAGTAGGCAGCGGCGTCTGGCGTGCGAATCGGCTTGCCCTCGTAGAATATCGTGGTGCAGCCGCTCATCAACGGCCCGTAGACGATCAGCGAGTGCCCCACCACCCAGCCCACATCGGAAATGCCCCACCACACATCACCGGCTTGCATGCCGTAGATATGGCGCATGGCGTAACACAGTGCCACCGCGTTGCCGCCGTTTTCGCGGACGATGCCCTTGGGTTTGCCCGTGGTGCCCGAGGTGTACATGATGTACAGCGGGTCACCGGCATCCAGCGCCACCGGCTCAACCGGCTTGGCAGTTTGCACCGCCACCTGCCAATCCAGGTCGCGCCCTGGCAGCAGATCGGCCTTCACCTGCGGCCGCTGCAGCACCAGCACCGAGCGCGGCTGGTGCCTGGCCAGTTGCAGCGCACGGTCGACCAGTGGCTTGTAGGGGATCACCTTGTCGAACTCCAGCCCGCAGGAAGCCGTCAGCAGCAGCGCCGGCCGCGCGTCATCGATGCGCAGGGCCAGCTCGTTGGCGGCGAAGCCTCCGAACACCACCGAGTGCACCGCCCCAATCCGCGCACAGGCCAGCATGGCCATGGCCGCCTGCGGCACCATGCGCATGTAGATGATCACGCCGTCGCCTTTGTTAACGCCCAGTTCACGCAGCAAGCCGGCCAGGCGCGCCACCTCGTCGCGTAACTGCAGGTAGGTGTAGGTTTGCTGCACGCTAGTCACCGGCGAATCGTAAATCAGCGCCAATTGCTCGCCGCGGCCCTGCTCGATCTGGTGATCGAGGGCCAGGTAGCAGCTATTGAGCCGGCCATCGGCGAACCAGCGGTGGGTGCCATCGGCGTTCTCGTGCAAGACCTGGGCAGGTTTTTGATACCACGCCAGGTGAGCGGCCTGTTCCGCCCAGAAAGCGGCAGGGTCGGAGATGGACTGGGCGTAGCTGTGCTGGTAGCTCATATCGAAAGGAACCCGATTTTGTTGTTATTGAAGGGCGAACCTGAAGTATGGCCTTCACCGCCCGCCTCGCCAGGCGACTAAAGTCACAACCGACCTGCAAATTTGCATAACGCGCCAATGCGCCCTATTTCGGTGCAAAACCCCTAGAATAGGCCCCCCTCAAGCCACCGAGCAGCCCATGGATATCGAACAGGCCCGTACCTTTCTGGAGATCGTGCGTTGCGGCAGCCTGGTCGCTGCCGCCGAGCGCCTGTTCGTTTCGCAAACGGCGATCACCGCCCGGGTGCAGCGCCTTGAACAGCAGCTGGGTTGCCAGTTGTTCGTGCGCAGCCGCAGTGGCGCCAGCTTGACCTGCGATGGCGAAGCTTTCGTCAGTTATGCCAACCAGCTGGTGCAGACCTGGGAGGCGGCGCGCCGTGACCTGCCGCTGCCCGAGGGCTGCCAGCAGGTGCTGCATGTAGGCGGTGAAGTGAGCCTGGGCAACCCGATGATGCTCGATTGGGTCAGCGCCCTGCATCGCGAACTGCCCAGCCACGCGATCCGCAGCGAGGTCAGCGACGGCGAGGCGCTGCTGCGCAAGGTCGAGATGGGCCTGCTGGACGCTGCGCTGGTCTACCAGCCAACCTATGGCCCGGGTTTGCAGGTCGAGCAGTTGATGGAAGAAAAGCTGATCCGCGTGCGCCGGGTCGATCGGCCCGAGCCGTATATCTACATCGACTGGGGCCAGGCCTTCCGCCGCCAGCATGACGCCGCCTTGCCCGACTGCGCGCGCCCGGCGCTGAGCTTCAACCTCGGCCCACTGGCGCTGCAGTTCATTCTCGACCAAGGCGGTAGCGGCTACTTCCGCACACGGGTGGTCCAGGCCTACCTCGACAGCGGGGTTTTCGAGCGAGTCCCGCACGCGCCGGAATTCACCTACCCAACCTATCTGGTCTACCCGCGCAAACGCGACAGCGAAGCCCTGCAGCAGGCGTTCAGCGTGCTGCGCCGGCTGGTGGCAGCCGGCGCAAGCGACTGGTCACAACGCTGGGACCCTGTTCTCTGAAACCTGTTGGGCCTTGCTGAGCAACTGGCGCTTGAGGCCGGCGATCAGGTCGGTCTGGGTGATCACCCCCACCAGGCGCCCATCGTCGAGCACCGGCAGGCAATGCAGGCCTTGTTCGCACAGCAGCGGCAGCAGGCGCTCCAGCGGGTGCTGGCTGCTGACGCTGACCACTGGCTGCATCATCACCTGGGCCAGACGCACGGGCGGGCGGCCGAACAGTCCGCGCCAGGTGAAGCGGCCACGTTGCATGGCCGGGCCAACCAGATCGCTGAGGCTGACTATGCCGACCAGTTTGCCGTGCTGCAGCACCGGCAGTGTTTTCAGATGATGGCTGGCCAGCATGGCCCAGGCCCGCTCCAGCGTCGTGTCGGGGCTGGCGAATTGCACATCGCGAGACATCACCGACGCCGCAGTGATGCCGCCCAGGCTGCGCTGCAAGGCATGCTGCTCGGTGGCCAGGATGATGCGCTCCAGTTCGTCGCGGGTGACGTCCACGAACTCGCCCAGCTCTTCGAGAGCATGGTCCAGGTCTTCGCCGCGCACGCCAACGCGCTCGGTAGGCAGCGGGTCATGGGTATGGTGCAGGTCCTTGCGGATTACCGCGCCTTTGGGGTAGCGCACGCCCGTCAGGCGGTTGTAGAGCACTGCCACCGTTACCAGGATCAGTGCATTGAGCAACACCGGTTGCAACAGGTGGTCGCCCAGGGCGGTCAGGCCCGGGTCGGCCAGTACCGCACTGACAGCCACCCCGCCACCCGGGGGATGCAGGCAGCGCAGCAGGCACATGACCAGGATCGAGATCCCCAGCGCCACGGCGGCTACCCACAACTCGGGGCCGAACCCCTGGCGCATGGCCAGGCCAACAGCGCCTGCCAGGGCGTAACTGCCCAGCACTGGCCAAGGCTGGGCCAACGGGCCGGAGTGCACCGCGAACACCAGCACCGCCGACGCGGCCAACGGGCCGAGCAAGTGCAGAGCAATGCCCGGGCCGTAGGCCATGCTGGTCAGCCAGCCGGCGAGGAACAAGCCAAGCAGTGCGCCAATACCGGCACGCAACCATTCTTTGGGGGGGATATTCAGGGCGGGCGGCAATAGCCGCAGCAGACGACTTTCGGAACGCGAGGCAGGCATTTGAACTATCGGGGTCGTGTTTTTTTCGGTTTGAAAAGAAAGCCCAGGGCAGCTGCCTGGGCCTGGTATTGCGCAGGCAATATCACAAGGGGCTCCGTCCATGGAGAGATGGAAACCGCACGGTTTCGTGAAGGCATTGTGCCGAGCGCGGCGCGATTGGGCCAATTCAAAAAAATGCGCCTGTACTGCAATTTTTTTGCAGTGCCTATCGGCAAAGCAGGCCGCCGCAGCCGCAGGCGCGGCTCGGGACCACTAGGCCTTGCGCGGCAGGTTCAGGCTCACCCGCAGCCCGCCCAACGGGCTTTGCTGCAACGCCAGCTGCCCTCCCCAGGCCTCCACGATGTCACGCACGATGCCCAAGCCCAGGCCGTGCCCGTCCACCTGTTCATCCAGCCGCGACCCGCGCCCCAGCACCTGCTGGCGCTGCCCCTCGGGAATGCCTGGCCCATCATCATCGACCCACAGCCGATACCCTTCGGCATCCGCCTCGGCCCCCAGGCGCACTTCGCTGTCAGCCCATTTGCAGGCGTTGTCCAGCAGGTTGCCCAGCAGCTCCAGAACGTCTTCCCGGTCCCATGGCAGTGACAGCCCGGGCGGCACATCACTGGCCAGCAGCAAACCTTCGCCATGGATCATGCCCAGGGTTTCGAGCAGGCCGGGCAACTCGGCATCGCAATCGAACTGCGCGCCTGGCAGGGCGTCGCCGGCCAGGCGCGCCCGGTTCAACTCACGGGCCAGGCGTTGCTGGATCTGCTCCAGTTGCTCACGCATCTGCGCGCTGACTTGCGGCAAATCCTTGAGGCGCTCGCTCGACGCCAGGCTGAGCAGCACCGCCAGCGGTGTTTTCAGCGCATGGCCAAGGTTGCCCAGGGCATTGCGGGAACGGCGCAGGCTGTCTTCAGTGTGGCTGAGCAAATGGTTGATCTGCCCCACCAACGGGGCCAACTCGCTGGGGACTTCGGCATCCAGTTGCGAACGCTGCCCCTGCTGCAGTTGGGCGATCTGCTGACGAGCCCGCTCCAGCGGCCGCAACGAGCGGGTGACGGTGATGCGCTGCAGCACCAGCACCAGGATCAACGCCACCAGGCCCATGCCCAGGCCGATCTGTTGCAGGCGCCGGAACCCCTGGCGTACCGGGGAATAGTCCTGGGCCACGCTGATGGAAATATCCTGCCCCAGGCGCCGGTAGTCGGCACGCAGTGCCAACAGGTGCTGCCCTTCCGGCCGCAGCTCATGGCTGTCGGAAAGCCCTGGGGCCGCCGGTTTGGGCATATCCAGGTCCCACAACGAGCGAGAACGCCAGGTGCCCTGGTCGAAGTCGATGCGGAAGTAGTAGCCGGAAAACGGCCGCTGATAAGCCGCCGAGATACGCCGCTCGTCCAGCTGCAGGCCGGACGGCCCCCGCACCAGCGCCACCAGCAGGTTCTCGCTTTCCTTGCGCAGGCCGTTTTCCAGGTAGCGTTGCAGGCCGGCTTCGAACAACCACAGGGTCAGTTGTGCCAGCACCACGCCCGCCACCACCAGCACAGCGACCAGGCCCAGGCTCAAGCGCGCCTGGATCGACTTCACTCGGCGCTCCCGGCGTAGATGTAACCTTGCCCACGGCGGGTTTCGATCACGCTGCGCCCCAGCTTGCGGCGCAAGTGATTGACGTGCACCTCCAATACATTGGAGTCACGCTCGGTTTCACCGTCGTACAGGTGTTCGGCCAAGTGGCTTTTGGACAGGATCTGCTGTGGGTGCAGCATGAAGTAGCGCAGCAAGCGAAACTCGGCAGCAGTCAGCTGGATATCTACACCGTCGCGGCTCACGCATTGGCGGCCTTCATCCAGGTGCAGGCCGGCCGCTTCCAGCCTGGGCTGGTTGGCCAGGCCGCGGGCACGGCGCAACAGCGCCTGTATGCGCAACTGCAACTCTTCGGGGTGAAACGGCTTGCTCAGGTAGTCATCGGCCCCTGCCTTCAACCCTTCGATACGCTCGGCCCAAGAGCCGCGCGCGGTCAGGATCAGCACCGGCGTGGCCAACGCAGCGGCACGCCACTGGGCGAGTACCTCCAGGCCCGGCATGCCCGGCAAGCCGAGGTCGAGGATGATCAGGTCATAAGGCTCGCTCTGGCCCTGGTACACCGCGTCACGGCCATCAGCCAGCCAGTCCACGGCATAGCCCTGGCGTTGCAAGCCGGCGATCAGCTCATCGGCCAGCGGTACGTTGTCCTCGACAAGCAACAGGCGCATTCAGTCGTCTTCCTCATCTTTGAGCAGGGCGCCGGTGCTGGCGTCAAGCTTGATTTCGCGAACCACGCCAGCAGGCGTCAGCAGCTCGACCTCATATTCGTAGCGATCATCGTCCTCTTCCAGTTCGGCTTCCAGCAAACGCGCCCCGGGGTAACGCCCCAGGGCGGTTTCCAGCAACTGTTCGAGTGGCAGGATGACGCCCTTTTGCCGCAGTTTAAGGGCTTCATCCTGGTCGAGGTCGCGGGCGGCTGCCAGCGAGCACACGGC
>NZ_BCBD01000107.1:0-19142 GCF_001320345.1 Pseudomonas sp. NBRC 111127
GTGCCCGGTCGCGGGCATAGGCGGGGGCGAAGCTGAGCTGGGTGGCATGCTGGCACATGGCGTCCAGGTCGATCAGCGACCAGCGCCCGTTGTCCCAGAACAGGTTGTGCCCCTTGAAGTCGCCGTGGCTGATGCGTTCGCGGATCAGTTGCTGCATCACCTGCACCAACGCATCGAGCTGTTCTTGCGGTGCCTCGCCACTTTCCACGTAGGGCGCAAAGCACGCGGTCAGGTCTGGGCCATCGACATACTCGGTGACCAGGTAGGCACGGCTGCGCAGGCCCAGCACCCGCTGCTCCAGCACCGCCAAGGGGCGTGGCGTGGCGATGTCGAGAAACTCCAGGCGGTGCCCTTCGATCCACGAATGCCAGGCCCGGCTCGGGCGCCAGAAGCGCTTGAGCCAGTGCGCGGTGTTCTTGATGTTGTAGCGTTTGAGCACCAACTGCCGGCCATTCACCTCGATACGCGCCACACTGGCGGCGCCACCGGTCTTGTACAGGTGGCCTTGGTCGATCAAGGCATCGGCCTGTTCCAGCACCGGCAGCATGGCGGCCACCTCGCTGCGGCGAACCGCACGCAAGCCCGACAAGCTGCGCTGTACGCTGAACAGGCTGCATTCGCGCCCGGCTTTTTCCAGGTAATCCTTCTGCCGCCAGCTGCGCACCTTGTCCACCTGCTTCTGCAAGGCTTCCAGTGGCAGCGCGTGCTCGGCATTGGCCAGCAGGTAATGCACCAGCAACTCTTCGATGAACGGCTCCAGGCGCTTGGGCAACTGGGCGAAGAATACCCCGAGGTTTTCCAGCACCCGCGGGCGCGACAGTTGCTGGCCAGGGGTTTCGGCCTTGATGCCGGCGCCATCGATCAGGTACAGCTTGCCGGCGTGGCGCAGCAGGTTGTCCAGGTGCAGGTCTTCCTGCCACAGGCCTTTGGCGTGCATGTGCGCCACGGCCGTCAGCGCCTCACCCAGCACCTGATGCTGCGCGTCGGCCAGCACCGGCAGGTTTTCCACCGCGCCCCAGGCATCGGCCAGGCTCTGGGCACCGTCGAGGAATTCGAACAGCAGCCAGCCACCTTCGCCTTCCCTGAGCCCATCGGCCAGCAGCCTGGGCGTGGTCAGCCCCTGCCCGGCCAACAGCTTCACGCCCTGCAATTCGCGCTGGAAATGCCGCGCCGCGTTAGCACCCACCAACAACTTGGCCAGTACTGGCGTCCCGCGCCACACACCGGCGCCGACATAGCGCTGGCCCGGTAGCACACGCAACAGGCTGAGCAGCTGCAGGTCGGCGCTGCCGGCGGCATCGGCCAAGGTCAGGGTCAGCGGCAGTGACGGGCTACGCCCGGCAGCCTTGAGTTCAGACAAACGCATCAGCGGGCCTCTTTTTCACGACGGCGTTGCGTCAGGCGTTGCAGCCAGGTGTCGACCAGCGTGCCTTCGGCGGGCTGCGCCAGGTAGCTGGCCAGCAAGGTGCGGACATCCGCCTCGCTCCAGGCCCGGGCGCGGCGTAGCAGCGGCTCCAGGTCTTTGAGGCGGTCACGCATGCCGAACAGCAACGGCCGGGTCTTTTCCAGGTCGATCAGTTGGGCGTCCCAACCCTCGCGGCGCTGGCGCAGAAAGATGTGCTTGGGGTAGAAGCAGCCGTGCACCTGGCCGGCGCCGTGCAGGGTACGCGCCAGCTGGCCGCACGCCTGTAGAATGCCGTTGCGCTCGGCCTCGCCCAACTGCGGCCATTGGCCCAGCAGGCTGTCGAGGTCGGCCCACGCGTCCAGGGCACGGGTCATCAGAATCGCCCGGTGCTGGCCGCCCTGCTTGCGCTCACCGTAGAACACCGCCTGCAAGGCCGGAATGTGCAACTTCTGATAACGGCTGATATTGCGGAATTCGCGGGCGAAGGTTGGCTCGCCAAACGGCCGGTGCAGGGTGCGGGTCAGGTAGTCGCACTGGCGCTTGAGGTAGTACCCCTTACCTTCGAGCTCCAGGCGGAACACGCTGCTCCAGCCGCCACGGCCGGTGTTGGGCTCGTCCACGGCGTCCAGTTGCAGCGCCCACAGCGCCTCGAAGTCATCCAGCCCATGGCGTTTGAGCAGCGCGAGTTCTGCGCTGGCCAGGTAATCGGTCATTCCCTTCCCTCGAAAAAGCCCAGTACCTGGCGGATGCGTTTCTTGTCGCGCGCATCAAGCCGGTTGCGGTCACGGTACTGCAGGTAGAAACGCAGGCGCTGGGTAGCCGAGAGGTGGTACTTGGCCACCTTGTCGAGGCAGGCCAGGTCTTTGATCAGCCGGTGCCGCCACATGAACCCGCGCCAGAAATCGCCGGTGGGGCAGTCGATGAAGAACAGCGTGCCGTGGTCATCGACCAGCAGGTTGCGCCACTTCAGGTCGTTGTGGGCGAAACGGTGTTCGTGCATCACCCGGGTATGGCGGGCCAACTGGCGGCTGATATGGTCGACCCAGGTGCGATCGGCCAGCCGTGCATCGTTGCGCTCGGCCAGTGCCGACAGGTCTTCGGTGTTGGGCAGCTCGCGGGTGATCATCGCCCCGCGGCCAAAAGCCAGGCCATTGCGCTCCAGGCCCCAGGCCACCACTTCGGCGGTGGGAATGCCCCACTTGGCGAACTGCTTGAGGTTCTGCCATTCGGCCTTGATGCGCGGCCGGCCCAGGTAGCGGCGCATGTGCTTGCCGGCACCGGTGTACCGCTTGACGTAATAGTTGACCCCATCACGCTCGATGCGCACCACCTCGCTGAGGGGGTCGCGGGTCAGGCGTTCGCCCTGAATGGCAAATACCGCATCGAGGCTGCCGAAGTCCGCCGCCAGGTGTTGGTAACCCGGCGCCAGTGTCCAACTCGCCATTAGAGTGCATCCCCATAGCGTTGCTTGCGATCGTAGAGTTTCTGCGCCTTGCGCTCCAGCCAGGCCAGCAGCGCGGCTTCGTCCTTGAGGACTTGCCGCAGCGGGCGCTGGAAGTAAGCGCGCAGGAAGCGCAATTTGTCGCGTTGGGTAAGGCCGATGTCCAGCGCCGAGAAGTACAGCGCCGCCAGGTCCTTGTCACGCCAACGCCGGCTGATTGTCGCCCGGGTTTGCGCGCGGTGCAGGTCGATCACCGACAGTTTGAAATCATCCGCCGTCACCGGGCGGTCGGTGTGCAGCAGGAAGTGGCAGATGTAGCAATCGCGGTGGTTGACCCCGGCGCGGTGCATGCCGCCGGTCATTTTCGCCACCTCGACGATCAGCGCATGCTTCAGGCGCGGCTCGGGCGGCTGCCTGGCCCAGTCGATGCTGAAGTCTTCCAGGCTGATGGTCGGCGCCAGCTCTTCGGTGATGATGAACGAATGCTGCGCGGCGGGGTTGCTGCCGCGCTCACCGTAGGCGACCGCGGTCATGGTCGGCACGCCCACTTCATGCAAACGCTGGATCGCCTGCCACTCCTGGCCGGCACCGAGCACCGGCAGCTTGGCGGTCAGCAGGTTCTTGAAGATCTCGCCCCAGCCGATACCGCGGTGGATCTTGACGAAAAAGCCCTCGCCAGCCACCTCGGTACGCAGCGTGCGGCGGCCTTCGAGTTCGCGATAGACCTCACCTTGCAGCGCCTCCACGGCGTCGAAGGCATCGCGCCCAGCCCACAGGTGTTTGAAGGGTTCGGCCAGTATCAGCTTCATGCGGTTTTCTGCCCCAGGATCACGTCGGCAGCATGCTGCGGCATGCTGTACAGATCGGCGGTTTCGGCGAATGCCAGGCCGTTGCGCGACCAACTGGCGCGGGCCTGCGGGTCTTCCAGCATGCGCTGCAGGTAGCTGTTGAGCTGGTCCTGCTCGAATGGCTCGTCCAGCACCAGGCCACTGTCGGCCTCGGCAATGTAATGGGCATAGCCGCACACCCTGGACACCAGCACCGGCAAACCGGCCACCAGCGCTTCGAGCAGCACCGTACCGGTGTTTTCGTTGTACGCCGGGTGAATCAGCACGTCGGCACCCAGCAGAAAGCGCGGGATGTCGCTACGGCCCTTGAGGAACTGCACCTGGTCGCCCAGGCCCAGGGTAGCGCTTTGCAGCTGGAATACCTTGGGGTCGTCCTGGCCGATGACCATCAACCGGGTACGCTTGCGCAGCGCCGACGGCAGTGCCGCCAGCGCCTTGAGGCTGCGGTCCACGCCCTTGGTCTTGAAGCCCGAGCCGATCTGCACCAGCAGCAGGTCACCCTCGCCCAGGTTGAACTCCTTGCGGAACTCGGCGCGAATCTCGGCGGCATTGGCCGGCGCGCGGCGGTCCTGGGAAATGCCCGGCGGCAACAGGTGGAAGCGCTCCAGCGGGGTGCCGTAATGCTTGATGAACAGCGGCTGCTGCACTTCGGAAATCATCAGCACTTCGGTATGCGCGTCCTTGGCGAACACCGCACGCTCGTACTCGGCAAAGTGCCGGTAGCGGCCCCAACGGCGGTACAGGCCGCCACGCAGGGTTTGCGCCTTGTCCTCGAAGCAGCCGTCGGCGGCGTAGTACACGTCCAGCCCCGGCATCTTGTTGAAGCCGATCAGGCGGTCGACCGGGCGCTTGGCCAGGTCGGCGGCCATCCAGGCACTGAGCTTCTCGTTGCGCCGGTGGTTGAACACCGCCTTGACCGGCGCCACCAGCACCTCGAAGCCTGGGGGAATGTCGCCCTCCCAGATCAACGTGTACACACGGATCTGGTGGCCGCGCTTCTGGCACTCCAGGGCAATGCGCATGAAGTCGCGTTGCAGCCCGCCAAAGGGGAAATATTTGTAAAGTACGAAAGCCAGTTGCATCAACGGACATCCTCAGCCAGCAGCAACGCGCTCAAGCGGCTCGCCACATGCTCGGGATTCAGGCGAGTGAAGCACAGTGGCCACTCGCGTTTGAGATCGAACCGGGCCAGGTCATCGGCGCTCGGTTTGTAGGTGCACTTCTTCTGCAGGCAGGGCGCGCAGGGCCAGTCACTGGCCTGGTGAATCTGGGTCCGTCCGTAGGCGCCGGTCAGGCCCGGGTTGGTCGGGCCGAATAACGAAATGGTCGGCACATCGAGTGCCGCGGCCAGGTGGCCAAGGCCGGTATCGACCGCCACGCAGGCCTTTGCCGCTGCCAGCACGCGGGCCACACCGACAAGGTTCAATTTGGGGAGCACCTGGCAATTGTTCAAGCCTTGGGCAATGCGCTCGGCCCGCGCCTTTTCCGCCGGGTTGCCCCACGGCAGGCGCACCTCCAGCTTGCGCCGGCCCATGCGCTCGGCCAATTCGCGCCAGTAGGCTTCCGGCCAGTGCTTGGTCGCCCAGGTGGTGCCATGCAGGAACACGACATAGGGCGCCGCTGGCGGCAGTTGCAGGCGCTCGAGGTCCAGGCCGTAGTTGCCGATGCCTTCGGGCAGGTCGTAGGCCAGGGCCATGGCGAACAGCTGGCGCACCCGCTCGACCGCATGCTGGCCGGTAGCAACCGACAGGCGCCGGTCATAAAAGCGGCTGGCCCAGCCTTCACGGGCCGAGTAGCGGTCCAGGCCAGCCACCGGGGCCTTCACGTAGCGGGTGAGCCAGGCCGACTTGACCAGGCCTTGGGCGTCGATCACCAGGTCGTACTTGCGCGCGCGTAAGCGCTGCTTGAAGGCCTTCCACTCACCGCTCTTGAGGGTTTGCCAAAGGTTCTTGCGCCAGCGGCGGATGGCCACCGGGATGACCTGGTCGACCGCCGGGTGCCAGCTGGGGATTTCGGCGAAGCCTTCTTCCACCACCCAGTCGAATCGGATGCCCGGGAGCGCATGGGCGGCATCGGTCAGTGCCGGCAGGGTATGGATCACGTCACCCAGGGATGAGGTCTTGATGATCAGTACCCGCACTTAGTCGACCTCGGCCGCGGCGTCGATCAGGTCCGGCCCGCTCAGGCTGTGCAGGGCGGCGATGACTTTACCGGGCTCCAGCAGGCGCAGGCAGTTGTAGTGGCCGAAGCGGCAAGTGCGGTCAAAGCACGGGCTGCACTCGATACCGGTGCGCACCACCTCCACCTGTTCGGCCAGCGGTGGGGTGAAGCCGGGCGAGGTGGAGCCATACACGGCCACCAGCGGGCGGTTGAGCGCAGCCGCCACGTGCATCAGCCCCGAGTCGTTGGACACCACGGCCTGCGCGCACGACATCAGGTCGATAGCCTCGGCCAGCGAGGTTTCGCCAGCCAGGTTGGCGGACTCTTCGCGCAACCCCGGGATCAGCCGGTCGCGGATCTGCTCGCCCACCGGGTGGTCGTTTTTCGAGCCGAACAGCCATACCTGCCAGCCCTGGCGGATCATCGCATCCGCCACGGCGGCATAGTGTTCGGCCGGCCAGCGCTTGGCCTCGCCAAACTCGGCACCGGGGCACAGCGCCAGTACCGGGCGGTCGAGCTCCAGGCCGAACTTGGCCAGGGCAGCCTCGCGGCTCTGGGCTTCGATTTGCAGGTGCGGGCGCGGGTACGGTTGCGGCAATTCGGCACCAGGGGCGTAGGCCAGGGCCATGAAACGCTCGATCATCAGCGGGTAGCGGGCCTTGTCCAGCTTGCGCACGTCATTGAGCAGGCCGAAACGCATTTCGCCGCGCCAGCCGGTGCGCTTGGGAATGCCGGCGAAGAAGGGGACCAGCGCCGACTTCAACGAGTTGGGCAGCAGGATGGCCTGGTCGTACTGGCCGGCCAAGGACTTGCCGATACGCCGCCGCGTGGCCAGCTCCAGTGCGCCGTGGCCGAGCGGAAAGCTCAAGGCCTGGCGCACTTCGGGCATGCGTTCGAGGATCGGCCGGCTCCACTCGGGTGCCAGCACGTCGATCACGCAGTCGGGGTGCTGCTGTTTCAGGCACTGGAACAAGGTCTGCGCCATCACCATGTCGCCGACCCAGCTGGGGCCAATGATCAGTATTCTCATGCTTAGTCCAGAAACGCTCGGGGAGGCTACAGGCTGCGGTTCAGCCTGGCCTCCCCTCTTTATATTCAGGCTATGTGGCGGACAGTGTACCACCGGTGGTGAAGCATGAGCCTTTGGGGCTGCTTTGCAGCCCATCGCGACACAAGGCCGCTCCTACAAGGGAATGCGTTCTCCTGTAGGAGCGGCCTTGTGTCGCGATGGGCCGCAACGCGGCCCCAACATTCTCAAGTCAAACCCAGCTCACCCCAGATCCGCCGCACCTCACGGCGTTCATCGGCAAACTGCGCCGCATCGATCACCCCGGCCTGTTTCTGCAGGGCCTGGCGGTGCGAGGCCGAGCGGTACGCCTTGTACACTTCACGCAACAGCACCGCGTCACTGGCCGGCAGCAAACCTGCCTGCTCCAGCTCTTCCAGAATGCGGATGTTATCGGTCCATCGGAGTATGGCCGGGTGCTCGTGGCCCCAGGCCAAAGCGGCGTATTGCACCATAAATTCGATATCGACGATACCGCCGGCATCCTGCTTGATATCGAACGGCATGCCAGCCTCGAAGGCATTGGCTGCAGTACCGGCGGCGGTGGCCTTGGTGCCCAGGTTGTCACGCATCTTGGCGCGCATTTCGCTCACTTCGCTGCGCAGCTTCCCAAGGTCACGGGCCTGGCCCAGCACCTTGGCGCGAACGCCCTCGAACGCAGCCCCCACCTGCTTGCAACCGACCAGCACACGGGCCCGCACCAGGGCCTGGTGCTCCCAGGTCCAGGCTTCGTTCTGCTGGTAGCGCTCGAAGGCCCCCAGCGAACTGACCAGCAGGCCCGAAGCCCCTGACGGGCGCAGGCGCATGTCCACGTCATACAGCTGGCCCGAGTTGGTCTGGGTGGTCAGCAGGTGAATGATGCGCTGGCCAAGGCGGGTAAAGAACTGCGCACTGTCGATCGGCTTGGCCCCGTCGGTTTCCGCCTGCGGGTCGCCATCGTGGATGAACACCAGGTCCAGGTCCGAGCCATGGCCCAGTTCCAGCCCACCCATCTTGCCGTAGCCGATGATGATGAACCCCGGGTCGCACAGGCTGCCGTCACTGCGCTTGGGCTGACCGTGGCGGGCCACGGTCTGGCGCCAGGCCAGCGCCAGCACCTGGTCGAGGATGGCCTCGGCCAGCCAGGTCAGGTAGTCGCTGACCTTCATCAAGGGCAGGTTGCCGCTGATTTCCGAGGCCGCCACGCGCAGGCTGTGGGCCAGCTTGAAATGGCGCAGCGCCTCCATCTGCTGCTCAAGGTCGTCTTCGGGGATACGCGTCAGGCGCTCGCGCAGTTCGCTGGCCAGCTCTGGCGCCAGTGGGGGGCTGAACAGGCGGCCCTCATTGAGCAACTCATCGAGCAGCAGCGGGTAGCGGGCCATCTGCTCGGCGATCCAGGGGCTGGCGGCGCACAGGGTCAACAGTTGGCGCAGTGCACCCGGGTTTTCCGTCAGCAGCACCAAGTAGGCCGAACGCCGCGCCACCGCCTCTACCAGCGGCAATACTCGCTCGAGTACCAGGTCGGGGTTGTCGTGCTCCACCGCTTGCGCCAGCAAGCGTGGAATAAAGGCATCCAGGCGCTCGCGCCCGATGCGTTGCATGGAGCGCAGCTGCGGGCTTGAGCGCAACGCGGCCAGGCGCCGCAAAGCGTCCACAGGCGCCTTGAAACCGGCCTCCTCCAGTTGGCGACCAGCCGCTTCCTCGTCCTGGGCCTGCTCCCACAGCGGCGACCACTCACCGCCCACCACCAGCTCGCCTTCACCGTCTTCATCGTCCGGGTCGGCAATGACTTGGCGGAAATGCCAGTCGATGCGGCCACGCCAGTAGGTCAGCTGGTCGTGGAAGCTCTGCCAGTCGGCAAAGCCAAGCATGAAGGCAACCCGCGCCTGATCGGTCTCGCCCTCGGGCAGCATCTGTGTCTGGCGGTCGGCGATGGCCTGGATGGCGTGCTCGGTATAACGCAGAAACTCATAGCCTTCGCGCAGCTCAGCCACCACTGCCGGCGGCAGGTAGCCCTGGCCTTCGAGGGTGGCCAGCACCTTGAGCAACGGCCGCTGCTGCAGGCTGAGGTCACGCCCACCGTGGATCAGCTGGAACGCCTGGGCGATGAACTCGACCTCACGAATGCCGCCGGCACCGAGCTTGATGTTGTCGGCCATGCCCTTGCGCCGGACTTCCTGCTGGATCAACTGCTTCATGGTGCGCAGCGCTTCGATGGCGGAAAAGTCCAGGTAGCGGCGGTACACGAACGGGCGCAGCATTTCCTGCAACTGCGCGCCAGCAGCCTGATCGCCGGCCACCACCCGAGCCTTGATCATGGCGTAGCGTTCCCAGTCGCGCCCCTGGTCCTGGTAATACTGCTCCAGGGCATTGAAGCTGAGTACCAGGGCCCCGGCAGAGCCGTAAGGGCGCAACCGCATGTCGACGCGGAACACGAAGCCGTCGACGGTCACCGGGTCCAATGCCTTGATCAGGCGCTGGCCCAGGCGGGTAAAGAACTCCTGGTTGTCCAGCGAGCGTTTGACCCCTTCGGTTTCACCGCCCTCGGGGAAACCGAAGATCAGGTCGATGTCCGAGGACAGGTTGAGTTCGACCGCGCCCAGCTTGCCCATGCCCAGTACAACCATGTGCTGCGGCTGGCCACTGCGGTTGCCGATGGGCGTCCCGAATTGCTGGCAGTGGCGCGGGTACAGCCATTGGTAGGCTTCGTCGATGCAGGCATCGGCCAGGTCTGACAGGTCGCCGCAGGTTTCGCCAAGTTCCGCCTGGCGGGTAATGTCACGCCAGATGATGCGCACTTGCTGCCGGTTGCGCGCGCGGCGCAGGTTGCGCGCCAGTTCCTCTTCGCTTTGCGCCGCCTGCGCCGCCGCGGCAATCTGCCTGCGCAGCTCCCCCGGGGCATAGCGCCGTTCCAGCTCACCGCTGGCCAGCAGGGCAAACAGCATGGCCGGGTCGCGCTGGGCCACGCCCAGCACGAAGTCGCTGGCCGCGGCCACCTGGTCGAACTGGTGCCGCTGGGCTGCACTGCAATCGTTCAGGTCCAGTTCGGGGTGAGCCGCCACGGCATCGCGCAGGAACTGCTGGTTGCGAGAAACCAGCGGCTGCATGCTGGCAGGCAGATCGGAGGGCAAAGGTAGGCGCATGGTCTATCCTTGATCGGCGTGAAATAGAGGGAAAAAAGCGGCCAAGGGGAAGCCGGACCACGGTTGGACTGTCGTACAAAAGTTGGAAATAGCTGAAAAAAATGCAAAATTGGCAACAAACATCAAGAAACACCCGTTCGCGACACAATGCCAACCAACATGAACGTTTTTCCTCACAAGCCAATGTGCGACCAAACGTCGCACAATTGTAGTTTTACTACTACTCGTGTCGTGTAAAAGCATGAAATGCGCAAGCAAATGTAGTAAAACTACAACGCGCCGGACGACACCCCGGTAATCCAAGAATTCACGACGTCTGCCCATAAGGCCAGTCGCAATCTCAGGCAATCGATTCTGGTTGCCTTTCCGCCCTGGAGCAAGCCATGCAAGACCTCGATCCAATCGAAACCCAGGAATGGCTGGATGCCCTGGAGTCGGTCCTCGACAAAGAAGGCGAAGACCGCGCTCATTACCTGATGACCCGTATGGGCGAGCTGGCCACCCGTAGTGGTTCCCAGCTGCCGTATGCGATCACCACGCCATACCGCAACACCATCCCTGTCACCCACGAAGCACGCATGCCTGGCGACCTGTTCATGGAACGCCGCATTCGCTCGATGGTGCGTTGGAACGCCCTGGCCATGGTCATGCGTACCAACCTGAAAGACTCGGACCTGGGCGGACACATCTCCAGCTTCGCCTCCAGCGCCACCCTGTACGACATCGGCTTCAACTACTTCTTCCAGGCCCCGACCGAAGAACATGGCGGCGACCTGATCTTCTTCCAGGGCCACGCCTCCCCAGGCATCTATGCCCGCGCCTTCATGGAAGGCCGCATCAGCGAAGAACAGATGAACAACTTCCGCCAGGAAGTGGACGGCAACGGCCTGTCTTCGTACCCGCACCCATGGCTGATGCCTGACTTCTGGCAGTTCCCGACCGTTTCGATGGGTCTGGGCCCGATCCAGGCCATCTACCAGGCCCGCTTCATGAAGTACCTGGAAGCGCGCGGCTTCATCCCTGCCGGCAAGCAGAAAGTCTGGTGCTTCATGGGCGACGGCGAGTGCGACGAGCCGGAATCGCTGGGTGCAATCGCCCTGGCCGGCCGCGAGAAGCTGGACAACCTGATCTTCGTCATCAACTGCAACCTGCAGCGCCTCGACGGCCCGGTTCGCGGCAACGGCAAGATCATCCAGGAACTCGAAGGCGTATTCCGTGGCGGTGGCTGGAACGTCAACAAAGTCGTCTGGGGCCGCTTCTGGGACCCACTGCTGGCCAAGGACACCAACGGTGCCCTGCAGCGCCGCATGGACGAAGTCATCGACGGCGAGTACCAGAACTACAAAGCCAAAGACGGCGCGTACGTTCGTGAGAACTTCTTCAACACCCCGGAACTCAAGGCCATGGTCGAAGACCTGTCCGACGACGAGATCTGGAAGCTCAACCGTGGCGGCCACGACCCGTACAAGGTCTACGCGGCTTACCACCAGGCGGTGAACCACAAAGAGCAGCCGACCGTCATCCTGGCCAAGACCATCAAGGGTTACGGTACCGGTGCCGGCGAAGCCAAGAACACCGCGCACAACACCAAGAAGGTCGACGTCGACAGCCTGCGTCACTTCCGTGACCGCTTCGACATCCCGGTCAAGGATGCCGACCTCGAGAACCTGCCGTTCTACAAGCCCGAAGAAGGTTCTGCCGAAGCCAAGTACCTGGCCGAGCGCCGTGCTGCCCTGGGCGGTTTCGTGCCTCAGCGCCGGGCCAAGAGCTTCAGCGTGCCAACCCCGCCATTGGAAACGCTGAAAGCGATCCTGGACGGCTCGGGCGACCGCGAAATCTCCACCACCATGGCCTTCGTGCGTATTCTGGCGCAGCTGGTCAAGGACAAGGACATCGGCCAGCGCATCGTGCCGATCATCCCGGACGAAGCCCGTACCTTCGGTATGGAAGGCATGTTCCGCCAGCTGGGTATCTACTCGTCGGTCGGCCAGCTCTACGAGCCAGTCGACAAAGACCAGGTGATGTTCTACCGCGAGGACAAGAAGGGCCAGATCCTGGAAGAAGGCATCAACGAAGCCGGCGCCATGTCGTCGTTCATCGCTGCCGGTACCTCGTACAGCTGCCACAACCAGCCGATGCTGCCGTTCTACATCTTCTACTCGATGTTCGGCTTCCAGCGTATCGGCGACCTGGCCTGGGCCGCTGGCGACAGCCGCACCCGTGGCTTCCTGATCGGCGGTACTGCCGGCCGCACCACCCTCAACGGTGAAGGCCTGCAGCACGAAGACGGTCACAGCCACATGATGGCGGGCACCATCCCGAACTGCCGCACCTACGATCCAACCTACGGCTACGAGCTGGCGGTGATCATCCAGGACGGCATGAAGAAGATGACCGAAGAGCAACAGGACATCTTCTACTACATCACCGTGATGAACGAATCCTACCAGCAGCCAGCCATGCCGGCCGGTGTCGAGGAAGGCATCATCAAGGGCATGTACCTGCTCGAAGAAGACACCCGCGAAGCGGCACACCACGTACAGCTGATGGGCTCCGGCACCATCCTGCGCGAAGTGCGCGAGGCGGCGAAGATCCTGCGTGAAGAGTTCAACGTCGGTGCCGACGTGTGGAGCGTCACCAGCTTCAACGAACTGCGTCGCGACGGCCTGGCCGTAGAGCGCGCCAACCGCCTGAAGCCTGGCCAGAAGCCACAAGCGACCTACGTCGAGCAGTGCCTGGCCGGTCGCAAAGGCCCGGTCATTGCCTCTACCGACTACATGAAGCTGTTCGCCGAGCAGATTCGCCAGTGGGTACCGAGCAAAGAGTTCAAGGTCCTGGGTACCGACGGTTACGGTCGCAGCGACAGCCGCAAGAAGCTGCGTCACTTCTTCGAAGTTGACCGCCACTTCGTGGTGCTGGCTGCCCTGGAAGCCCTGGCTGACCGTGGCGAGATCGAACCCAAGGTTGTTGCAGACGCTATCGTCAAGTTCGGCATCGACCCGGACAAGCGCAACCCACTGGACTGCTGAGGAGTATTTTTAAGTGAGCGAACTCATTCGCGTACCTGACATCGGCAGCGGTGAAGGTGAAATCATCGAGCTGTTCGTCAAGGTCGGTGACCGTATCGAGGCTGACCAGAGCCTGCTGACCCTGGAGTCCGACAAGGCCTCCATGGAGATCCCGGCGCCCAAGGCCGGTGTCATCAAGGAGCTGAAGGTCAAGCTGGGCGATCGCCTGAAGGAAGGCGACGAACTGCTGGTGCTGGAAGCCGAGGGCGCCGCTGCTGCGGCCCCTGAGGCGCCAGCCGCTGCACCGGCCGAGGCTGCAGCCCCGGCCCCGGCCGCTGAAGCCGCCCCTGCCCCAGCGGCAGCGGCTGCACCGGCTGCCGCCGCCGTGCAGGACATCCACGTGCCAGACATCGGTTCGTCGGGCAAAGCCAAGATCATCGAAGTACTGGTCAAGGTCGGCGACACCGTCGAAGCCGACCAGTCGCTGATTACCCTGGAGTCCGACAAGGCCTCCATGGAAATCCCGTCGCCGGCTGCCGGCGTGGTCGAAGAAGTCCTGTGCAAGCTGGAAGACGAAGTCGGCACTGGCGACCTGATCTTCAAGCTGAAGGTCGCTGGCGCAGCACCTGCTGCTGCCCCGGCACCTGCTGCCGCTGCCCCGGCCAAGGCTGAGGCTGCCCCGGCTGCCGCACCTGCTGCTGCCGCCCCGGCGGCAGCCCCTGCGCCGGCTACCACCGCGCCGGCTGCCGGTAGCAACGCCAAGGTCCACGCAGGCCCGGCGGTGCGCCAACTGGCCCGTGAATTCGGTGTCGACCTGGGCGCAGTCGCGGCCACCGGCCCGCACGGCCGCATCCTGAAGGAAGACGTGCAGGTCTACGTCAAAGCGATGATGCAAAAGGCATCGAGCGCCCCGGCAGTTGCCGGCGCGACCGGTGGCGCCGGCATCCCGCCGATCCCTGCCGTGGACTTCAGCAAGTTCGGTGAAGTGGAAGAAGTGGCCCTGACCCGCCTGATGCAGGTCGGTGCCGCCAACCTGCACCGCAGCTGGCTGAACGTGCCGCACGTGACTCAGTTCGACTCCGCCGACATCACCGAGCTGGAAGCCTTCCGCGTGGCGCAGAAGGCCGTGGCCGAAAAGGCTGGCGTGAAGCTGACCGTGCTGCCACTGCTGCTCAAGGCCTGCGCATTCCTGCTCAAGGAGCTGCCAGACTTCAACAGCTCGCTGGCGCCAAGCGGCAAGGCCATCATCCGCAAGAAGTACGTGCACATCGGCTTCGCCGTGGACACCCCGGACGGCCTGCTGGTCCCTGTGATCAAGAACGTCGACCAGAAGAGCCTGCTGCAACTGGCTGCCGAAGCTGCGGCACTGGCTGAAAAAGCCCGTACCAAGAAGCTCTCGGCGGACGAGATGCAGGGTGCCTGCTTCACCATCTCCAGCCTCGGCCACATTGGCGGCACCGGCTTCACGCCGATCGTCAACGCGCCGGAAGTGGCGATCCTTGGCGTGTCCAAGGCCACCATGCAGCCGGTCTGGGATGGCAAGGCCTTCCAGCCCAAGCTGATGCTGCCACTGTCGCTGTCCTACGATCACCGTGTGATCAACGGCGCTGCCGCCGCGCGCTTCACCAAGCGCCTGGGCGACGTGCTGGGCGACATCCGCACCATGCTGCTGTAAGGCGGCCCACTGCCCCTGCATGCAGGGGCAGTTCCTTTTTCGAGCTGCCACGCTCGTACCTCAACCCCGTCGATTGGCGGGGCTTTTTTTGCCCGCCGAAAAACCAGGCCAAACTACAGATTCCGGCCAGACCGCCGATAACCCCTACACGGCATCACACATGGCTGCTTGCCAGCCCTCGGCACATGATGCAACCTTGCCAGACCCGCAGCGGCCCTACGCAGCATTCCCTCTTCAAGCGAGTCTTCGATGAAAAGCCAACCCGATGCCGCCAGCCGTGTGGCGGCCGAGGTCGTCACGCAGTTACCCGTGCCCTCGCGGCTGGGCATGCTGCGTTTCGAAAGGCTCAACGAAGCCAGCTGGGCCATGCTTTACCTGGACCCAGCCTGCGAGCGGCAGTTCGGCCTGCATGCCGGCACCATGTGCGCACAGTTCGAGGCGCCCTACGCCAGCCTGATGGAGCCCGAGGCACGCTACCGCCTGCACGACGAGATCCAGCAGCAACTGGCCCAGCGCGGTTACTACCGGGTGCGCTATACCCTGCATACGCCCAATACCGCACTGCGCCTGCTGGAGGCGGGTGAAGCCTACAAGCAGCACAACCGCCTTTTGCTGCGTGGCTACCTGAGCGTGCTCGACGACCAGCCGCACGACGCCGCCGAGCAGGATGCCAACGACCTAGATGCCAACGACCTAGAGTCGCGCAACAACCGCCTGCAGTTGGCCCTGCAACTGAACCAGCGCGCCCAGCAGGAGCAACTTGAGCACCTGGAACGCGTGCGCGGCCAGCAGGACCTGATCCTGCGTTTGGCCCGCCAACGTTACAGTGCCGAAAACTCGCTGCTGGAAGCCGCCCAGCTGATCACCCAGAGCGCTTGCGAAATCTACAACGTCGACAGCGCCAGCATCTGGCACCTGGAAGACCAGCGCCTGGAGCCGATCACCGCGTGGAAACGCGACACCCAGGAACACCGCCGCCCCGAAGCCATCGACGCCAGCCGTTTCCCGGACTACCTCGACGCGCTGCACGCCAGCCGCGCCATCGATGCCCATAACGCCGGCCATGATCCGCGCACCCGTGAGCTGGCACGAAGTCTGTGCCCGGAAAACAAGGCCATGCTCGACGCCAGCATTCGTGTCGACGGCCAGGTGGTGGGTGTGCTGTGCCTGGAACAGACCGGTCAGCCGCGAGCCTGGCAGTCGGATGAAATCGCCTTCGCCGGCGAACTGGCCGACCAGTTCGCCCAGGTCATCACCAACCACAACCGCCGCGCTGCAGCCAACGCCCTGCACCTGTTCCAGCGTGCGGTCGAACAAAGCGCCAGCGCGTTCCTGCTGGTCAACCGCGATGGCCGGGTGGAGTACGTCAACCCAAGCTTTACCGCCATTACCCAGTACAGCACCGACGAAGTACAAGGCCGCCACCTCGGCGAGCTGCCGGCGCTGGAAAACCTCAATGAGTTGTTGTTCGACTCACCGTCGAGCCTGGCCATGGGCAACAGCTGGCAAGGCGAATTCAAGAGCCGGCGCAAGAACCTCGAGCCCTACTGGGGGCAGCTGTCGATTTCCAAGGTGTACGGCGACAACCGTGAGCTGACCCACTACATCGGCATCTATGAAGACATCACCCAGACCAAACTGGCGCAGCAGCGCATCGAACGCCTGGCGTACACCGACAACCTGACCAACCTGGGCAACCGCCCGGCGTTCATTCGCAGCCTGGATGAGCGCTTTGCCCGCGACGGCGAACACTCGATGTGCCTGCTGCTGGTAGACATCGACAACTTCAAGCGCATCAACGACAGCCTTGGCCATCAGACCGGCGACAAGCTGCTCATCAGCCTGGCCCGGCGCCTGCGCAACAGCCTGCACAGCGGCGGTATCCTGGCACGCTTTGCCAGCAACGAGTTCGCCGTGCTGCTGGACAACACCATCCTGGAAGATGGCCAGGGCGTGGCCTTGCAGTTGCTGCGCACTCTCGACAAGCCGATGTTCGTCGACAACCAGTTGATCAACGTTACCGCCTCGGTCGGCCTGGCCTATGCACCCTTGCACGGCAGCGACCCGGCCAGCCTGATGAAAAACGCCGGCCTGGCGCTGCACAAGGCCAAGGCCAACGGCAAGCACCAGGTGCAGGTGTTCACCGAAGTGCTCAATGCCGAGGCCAGCTACAAGCTGTTCGTCGAGAACAACCTGCGGCGCGCGCTGACCCAGAACGAGCTGGAGGTGTTCTACCAGCCCAAGCTGTGCCTGCGCAGCGGTCGCCTGCTGGGCCTGGAGGCGCTGCTGCGCTGGAACCACCCCGAGCGCGGCATGATCCGCCCGGACCAGTTCATCAGCGTGGCCGAGGAAACCGGCCTGATCATCCCCATTGGCAAGTGGGTCGTGCGCCAGTCCTGCCGCATGAGCCAGGAATTGCGCGCCGCTGGCATGGGTAACCTGCATGTGGCCATCAACCTGTCGCCCAAGCAGTTTTCCGACCCGGACCTGGTGGCGTCGATCAGCAGCATCCTCAAGGAAGAAGCCCTGCCCCCGCACCTGCTGGAGCTGGAGCTGACCGAAGGCTTGCTGCTGGAAGCCAGCGAAGACACCCACCGCCAGCTGGAGGAACTCAAGGCCCTGGGGCTGACCCTGGCCATGGACGACTTCGGCACCGGCTATTCGTCGCTGAGCTACCTCAAGAAGTTTCCGATCGACATCCTCAAGATCGACCGTAGCTTCATCAACGAGATCCCCGACAACCAGGACGACATGGAAATCACCTCGGCAGTGATCGCCATGGCCCACAACCTGAAGCTGAAGGTGGTGGCCGAGGGCATCGAAACCCCGGAGCAGCTGGCATTCTTGCGCAGGCACCGGTGTGATGTGGGCCAGGGCTACCTGTTCGACCGGCCGATCCCGGGGCGCGAGCTGGCCGAGCGGTTGAAGCGCTATCCGCGTGGACCGGTGGCCTGACAGCGGCGTAAACCTCGGGCACTATAGAAGCCATTCGGGCCCCTTCGCGGGCACGCCCGCCCCCACAGGTTCCCCACAACGTTCATCCTGTGGGAGCGGGCATGCCCGCGAAAGCCCCAACACCTATCCAACTGATTAAACACAGAGGAACGGCCATGGTCCTGCGTTCGGAAATCCTGGTGAACAAAAACGTCATGCCTACCGCGGAACAGGCCCTGCCTGGCCGCGAAACGCCAATGAGCCTGCCCGAGTTCCACTACGTCTTCAAGGACACCCCACTCCTCGGCCCGTTCTTCGAAGGCAGCATCGACTTCGCCATCTTCGGCCTGGGCTGCTTCTGGGGCGCCGAGCGCCGTTTCTGGCAGCGCGAAGGGGTGGTCAGCACCGTGGTGGGCTACGCCGGCGGCTTCACCCCGAACCCAACCTACGAAGAGGTCTGCTCGGGCCTGACCGGCCACACCGAAGTAGTGCTGGTGGTGTTCGACAAGGACAAGGTCAGCTACCGCGAGCTGCTGGCGATGTTCTGGGAGCTGCACAACCCGACCCAGGGCATGCGCCAGGGTAACGATGTCGGCACCCAATACCGCTCTGCCATCTACTGCACCAGCCCGGAACAGCTGGAACAGGCCAAGGCCAGCCGTGACGCCTTCCAGGCCGAGCTGAGCAAGGCCGGGTTCGGCGAAATCACCACCGAAATCGATCAGGCACCGACGGTGTACTTCGCCGAGGCCTACCACCAGCAGTACCTGGCCAAGAACCCGGACGGCTATTGCGGCATCGGCGGTACCGGCGTGTGCCTGCCACCCAGCCTGCAAGGTAACTGAAGCATGAGCACGATGACGCTGTTCCACTCGCCCTTGTCGCCGTTCGTGCGCAAGGTGATGGTTGTGCTGCACGAAACCGGCCAGTTGCAGCGGGTGCAGCTACAGCCGGTCAACATCAGCCCGGTGAGCGGCGACCCGCAGCTGAACCAGGACAACCCGATCGGCAAGATCCCGGCGCTGCGCCTGGAAGACGGCACCGTGCTGCACGACAGCCGGGTGATCTGTGAGTACCTCGACCAGCAGCACGTCGGCCTGCCGCTGCTGCCACGCGAAGGCTCGGCGCGCTGGCGGCGCCTGACGCTGGTGTCGCAGGCCGATGCGGTCTTGGATGCAGCGGTATCGTGCCGTTATGAAAGCTTCCTGCGGCCTGAAGACAAGCGCTGGGACGGTTGGCTGCAGGCGCAGGGCGACAAGATTCGCCGTAGCCTGGCCAACCTGGAGCAGGAGCATTTGCCTGAGCTGATGTCCGGGTTCGACCTGGCGGCGATTGGCGTGGCCTGTGCGCTGGGGTATCTGGACCTGCGTCAGCCCGAGCTCGGCTGGCGCGAGCACCAGCCCGGGCTGGCCGCGTGGTATGCCGAGGTGAGCAAGCGGCCGTCGATGGTCGCCACTTCTCCGCAGGGCTGAAGGGCCTCTTC